>JAXHTN010000084.1:0-8646 GCA_034190145.1 Halobacteriota archaeon
CTTCCGACTCTTTTAACGCTTAGCGCAAAGCTCCCCTTTTCTTTAAGACGGTCTTGTGAATATGAAAGAAGAAACGACTCCAGATCTTCTAGTCCACACCTTTCACAATAAGAGAAAGATTGGATGCCAAATACTCTCTTAAGTATATCAGGATTGAAATCCTTATCATCAATCCAGATCCTTCCACGCTCTCTTCTAATATCTCTTATGATGTTGCCCTCTTTTATATTCTCTATAAGCTTCCTTTCCCATTCTCTTCTTACATACTCTGACTTGAGCGCTATCTCCGAGTACCTAACCAGATACATATTTTTTCATTAACCTATGATCAGATAAACTCTGCATCGTCATCAAGCGGAGCATCAATTTCTTCACCGGTATATGCATTCACCTCAAAGTACCCATTAAGCCCTTTTATCTCCCAGATAGGGACGTGTATAAGCTCGGAGCTGAGTGAAATTTCCTCTTCTGTTGGCTTGAATGTCTTGTGCTCATAGATGATAGCTTGACCTTCAACGTCACTGAATCGCATCACCTTTGAATGCTCGCTTATGATCTGTTGTATAGCCATATTCTCTGCTTGTTCTCTGGTTATCTCCGGCCTCTCTACGGTGTAATCCTCGTTTTGGATCGTTATTCTATCGCACAAATCAAAGTCCTTGTAGCAAAAATCTGAACAGACACCAGTGAGTGCATTAATCTCACCAGTACCAACAGCACTGAGATCGACATCTTTTGATCTGTAATGTTTCTGATTGGTGTCTATAGAATACTTATACTTCCAGAGAGGAATGAAACGAATTTTGTGGATCTCTGGTTTCTTTATCTGCTTTTTCGATATTGCTATCGCATCAGATTGGTCCACTTTAATAGGTAGAGTCTGAATTCTGATCTCAATTTGATCACCTGATTGATAGATACTGTTCTTCTCATCTTCAGGACTTGACATGAAATCCATAAAGGGTACAAAATCACTTTCTTCCGACCTATATTTGGGAAATGTAAGTTCAGTTGTTTTCCCTTCAAGGCCTGCCAGAAGGGCCTTTCCTATTTGGGTCTCAAACTCCCCCCTACCCCACATCGATATGTTCTCTTCTTCTGCAAGTTTGCGAGTTTCACTAGACGAATAGCTTGTGGAGATTATTAAAGGGATCCCATCAAGACTTTCAACATTTCTTAAAAGATCAATAACATCGTCTTTGTTGGGGAACTCGATAAACATTGAATAAATTTGTTCCATCCCCTTTTCTGCAATCAGATCGAACTGATTTGATGGCGCAGTTCTGTATCCGGCTTGTGAAAAAATCTTTTTTATAAGATTGATTATCTGTTCCCTCATAATTATCAACATAAATGATCACTCTGAAGATAAAAATAAGTTTCTATGGCCCTAAGTACCATGACCTGTTTCAATTTTTAACGTATTTTCCGAAACGTTTATGTTGGTTGTAGATAATAATATAAATAAGAGGTATACAACCAATGGTTGATTAACCTGATGGCTATATTTTTTGTCCATTCATCAAAAAAATCTTTATACGGTGGGTAATAATGAGAAGGAGAACATCGGATCTTGATATACTTCTCAAGATTGTTGAGAACCCAATAAGGCGTAAAATACTCAATAAGTTAACAAAAGAAGATCATTATCCACTTCAGCTATCAAAAGAGCTAAAAATTAGCCAACAGGCAATTGCTAAGCATCTTAAGGCCCTAGAAGAAGCAGGCATAGTCGAATCTTATGAGGAGGAGAGTACGGCAGGGCCTCCTCGAACATATTATACTTCAAAAAAGCAGTTTTGTATACACATAGATGTCGGACCAAGTCTTTTTGATGTCGGGTTAAGGACATTCGAAGGTTTCAGTGATAAGGTATCCTCAAAGATTGATGAAATTGACTGTGATTACAACTGTATAAAAAGATCCAAGAATTCATTGGAACGTCTGAACGAGCTTTCAACTCTATTAAAGAATATCAATGAATCTATCCACGATATAGAAGAACAGCGCCTCTCATTATACCAAACCAAGCAGAAATTACTGAGAGAAGCTCATGACATAATTAGGAGGCTTGACGATTATCATCAGCGAAGTGTACTTTACGAGATAATCGGGGGAAGGGAGCCTACTGTACGAGAAGTATCAAAAGAAGTCGATCTCCGTGAGGAGATCGTTGAAAGGATATTAAAAAGGCTATCTGACGAGGATCTCATCGTATGAGGTCCTAATTAACCGTTCTTCAGTAGTCTGAAGGCTTCTAGAAATGCAGGTAGATCCGTTGTAGTCGTCTTCTCTGTAAATTTTGGCGACGAGATCATCTCCGGTTTACTTGTTGGTGAAGTAACACTCTTAGCCTCTAGTGTTATTCTTCCTGGGCTAATTTTAGAAGCGGCGGTCTTAACTGGTTCATCTTCTACAATAGATGCTTTTTCTCTCTTCACTTTCTCATCATAACTTTCAGAGACGCTCTTCTCTACAAGGCCTGAGGAGATGCTCATTAGTTTCTTCTTGACACCGTCATCTTTTCCCCGTTCATAGAACTCTTTTATTTTATCCTCGAAACCATACACAGAAGCAACATTATAGATCTTGTTGTATCTTTCGAGGACCCACCCCATCTCATAGTGTTTGTGATATCCTACCTCTACCCCGAGGTCATAAATCTTCTTTATAACCTTTCTCTTCTGCGACGCTGTTGCGACTTTTTTCTTATTTGAAGGTGACATGACGACCTCAAAATATATATGATATCAAGGTCCCTCATCAAGGACCATCAGACCATCATCTGCGAACTTGACCTTTTTCATATTACAACTGTGTTTTGTTCCTCGCATTTTTACTATCTGAACTGCACGTGTCATACCATTCGTCTTCGGATCGAAGTAATTATGAAGAAATATAACTCCATGGCAGGCGAAGTGTTCTATAGTATATGAAGATGGATTTGTCATCTCTGAGAGGAGGATTGTAGTACAGCCCAGATTCTTCAGATTTCTGATAAACCTGCTAACTGATTTCTCCTGTCTTGCAGTATCATCAGTGGTAAAACGTATTGCTGAAGAGGAGTCGAGAACAACTCTCTTCACGCTCTCCTTCTCTACGTATTCACGTATCTTCTCGTACACGATCCTTGGAGATGGCGCATCGGCCTCAGCTTCACGATTGACCATGGCCATATTTCTCGGGTCCTCAAAGAAACCATACTCTCTCTTTGGTCCAAGATCAAGAAATAAGACTTTATTCAGCTTTACGAGCCCATCAATATCAAAACGATAATTTGACATATCCATAGTAATAGAGTCGATGGGTTCGTTCATAGTAATGAAAATCCCTTTTTGTCCAATGGAGGCGCCTTTTACGAGAAATTGTACCCCAAAAGTGGTCTTTCCGGATCCGGGTGGACCACATAATGTATAGACACGCCCTGAGATCAGGCCCCCCTGTATCAGTTCATCAAAACCACTAACCCCTGTTGGCTCTCTTATCATCAATCCCCCTCAGACCAATTATAGCTGGCGCCTATAAAAATTAAAAAACATCGGTCCAGTAATAGTTTATACTCCAATATTATTTATATCTTTCCACGAAAAGAGGGGGGCGCATGAAAAAAATCCAAGGGGGACACAATAAATATACAAAATACAAAGGGTATAAAAAGAAAGATGAAAGGTTTGATAGAGCTTGCTTGCCTACCCGAACATCATGCACTCAAAGAACCAATTTCATCTTCATATTAAGTGCGTTTTTATCATCGGTGAACATCTCAAACTCCGGCATGAGAAGTTTCATAAAGACCATCATATCATGCATACCTTCTTTTTTGATCTTGCGGGTGATGTACCGGTCCTTTATAATTCCCCACATTGAGAAGTTGACCATCTTTGGCTTCTCGCCCTCTTCACCAAAGACGGTATCGAGAACAAGATTCGGTTTAGGATGAGTTCCTTCTTCTATATCCATCCCCAGTTCAGGCTTTTTTCTGAACTTAAGAATGGTACTTGAGTCGCCAAATTTCATCAGAATAATTTTATCCTCCTTTTCTACCCAATCTGCAAGGACCTCCTTGAACTCAGGATCATCCATCTTTGGAAGGATGAAATTTGACAACATATCACCCATCATAGGTTGAATCATAGGTAGCATCATATCCATCATGCCGGATCCATCAGAAAGATCAGGCAGAGCAGCAGCTGTAGGTGCAGCAGTACCAAATTCACCAAGCTCAGGGTTTTCTAGCATCATATTTGTCATCTTGGTGAGAACAATCGATAATGACGGCATCAGATTCGACATAGGAAGCATCAAAGGTGCAATCGATCCAGCGTCATCAGGATTTTCAGCCATATAATCGCCTATAGTCTTGACAAGAGATGATGTTGACTCGAGCATCTGAGCTAGTTGACTGGAGAGCGGTATGAGTGATCTTATAAGATCATCATCTTCTACAAGACCGGCAAGCATTGACTCATTCGCAGGCATTATAGAGCCAATAAGAGGGGTGACCAGCTCCATCATCTCCTTATCTCCAATTATATCTTTGATAATTGTATCAACCATTGATATCATTGGTTGCATCATCGGGACCATCATCTTAAGCGACTCTGCATCTTTTGCGATCTCAGGCATCCTTGCTTCCATTGACGGCATCATCGAGTCCATCAGAGTGACAACCGAATTCAATAGCTCAGTATCTTTGATGATCTCCGGAGCCATCGATTGCATCATAGGCATCATATTCTGCATCATAGGTAGCCGGGATCGCATCATTTTTGGATCCCCCATGCTATCCATCATCGATTTTATCCTTTCTGGATCTTCGGTCATCCGTTTGATCATCGACTTGATCATGTTAAGATTACCGGGTGGCGGACTTGATTTTTTGCTTTTTTCCTCCTTTGAATCACCTGGACTATGGTTTGACATGGCATCAAGACCCTTCCCAGTCAATGAATATGAATCTTCGTCGGTCATGATATAAAATCATAATATGTTAATATTAAATATTATTAAAATGATTTACTTATTCAATCTTAATCATTTCATACTCTTTTGATCCGATTTTCAGCCTCTCTGCGGCATCGAGCTGGAATCCCGGGCTTGTTTCCCACATCCCACCGAGTTTCTCGTTTACACCCTCAGCCATAGAGTTTGGTAAAGAAGGGGAAGCATTGACAAGGTCTACTGATGCCATGTCAATTGCGAGAGGATCGTTTGAAGCTAGTATTCCGATATCAGGTGCGATCGGATTGTCTGAATAAGGGCAACAATCACATGCAGGGGTTATGTCCATGAGAAAATTGAAGTAATAGAAATTCTCTTTACCAATCTCATCTATCACACCCTTTGCACAGTCAACTATCCTATTTGATGTCTCTTGAGGTCCATTGAATCTTATACTGATGGCCCTTGGTTCACAGATCTCTACACATCCGTTACACTTGATGCACTTACCCTCATCAAGAGCGATATCCTCACTGATCGCACCGGCAGGACACATCTTCACGCACTCGTTACATCTATTGCACTTATCCATATCGATTTTAGGATAGCCAGTTATGTGAATGTCATACTTGGACCTCTTCGCAACACAACCGACCCCCAGATTCTTAATCGCTCCACCAAATCCGCCTTCCATGTGGCCTTTGAAGTGGGCAAGAGAGATAACCTTATCAGCTTCGGCAATCGCTTTTGCAACATATACTTCGCTCAGTTCTATCCCGTCAATCTCGGTTCTTAAGTTATCAAAACCCCACATACCATCGGCAATTATAATCGGTGCAGCAACCGTCTGTTGGGTGTAGCCGTTCTCCTCGGCGATGACTATCCTTCCGACAGCATGACTCCTATCATGCCTCATCCCCAGTCCACAGCTCTCTGTAAGAAACGGACGGCCACCCTTATCCCCAACCATCTTTGCAACCTTTCTCATGAATACAGATCGTAGTGCCTTTGAAGTCCCGTAAACACCAAAGTGTGACTTGATGGCAACTATATCGCCTTCTTCAATAAAGTCTAGTGCACCACTTGCTTCTATCAACCTCTCAAGCTTACTTACCGCACCCAGTCTGGGCTGATACCATCTTGCCTTTGACTCGACTACAGCCCTTGAGTCAACAAAATATACCTTCGACATAAGACAACCTCTATTATTCAACGCTTATAGTCTTCACAGACCTTCAAGAAGTTCAAGAGGATCTGTTCACCATCATTCGTATGGGAGACCTCCGGGTGGAACTGCACGCCGTAGATCGGAAGTTTTTCGTGTTTCATAGCCTCTATCTCACAGTGTTTGGATCTTGCGAGAAGTATGAAACCTGGAGGCATCTCTATCACCTCATCCGAATGGGATGACCATACCGACATCTTCCCCCCAAGACCCTTAAAGATATCACCTTCTTCTAATATCTCTATATCAATCTGGGCATAGCCACCTTGTGAGCCTACGTTTACTCTCCCACCCAATGTTTTTGCTATCAACTGATGCCCCAGACATATTCCAAGAATTGGCAGTTCAATCTCATTGATAAAAATATCACTATTTCCTGTACGCTCAATCGATGGACCTCCGCTCAAGATGAGTCCGTCCGGCTCTTGAGACATGACCTCATCAACAGAGAGTCCGTTTGATACCAGTTTTGCATCAATATCCATATCCCTAAGAGACCTAAGTATCAGGTGGGTGAACTGGCCGTGGTTGTTAAAGACAAGAATCTGTGTCATATGAATAGATCCTTAAGAGAGTTGAGTAGCTTCGGATTCTCCTTTGCAAGCTTTCTGAGGAGGCCGGTACCTGTGATCTCTGTAACATTGAGATCCTTGAGGGAATGTGCAAGGGAGTTGAGCTCTTCATCACCCCATTTCATAAATACCCCTTTGACTTTATACATGAGTACGTTCGTCTTTCCGAAATCGTTGAAGCACAATTTCTCATACTCTTTGAACCTCTCTTCTGAAAGATCTCCTTCAGATATTGCATTTGCAGCGATATTTCCGGCATATTCTCCTGATTTCATGGCATTTGCGATGCCCCCGCCTGTTACAGGATCGGAAAATCTTGCCGCATCTCCAACAAGTATCAACCCGTTGCCCACCGTTGTATCAAGCGGTGCACTGATGGGTACACCACCAAATATCCTCTCCAGCACTTTTGCCTCGGGAACAAACCTCTCAACAAACTTCAAGAGATGATCATATGCCCGTCTATTATCTCCAGACTCACTTCCCGGTATCCCCAGGCCAACATTTGCGCAACCATCACCCTTTGGAAATATCCAGGCATACCCACCATAAGCGATCTCAGTACCAAGATAGAACCTAATGTATTCCGGATCCACATCAACACCTGTCATCAAGAATTGGGCACAACTGTCTATATCTATCGGTTTCAAGGTTGTATCGATCCCACCCCATCTTCCGACCTTCGATTCGACGCCATCTGCACCTATTACAACATCGGCTTTGATATCCTGTAAATCGCCCATGTGTCTAATCTTTGCCCCTGTCACAGCACCATTTGATCTCAGTAGTCCGGTTGCCGTCGTCTTTACCATGGCCTCCGCTCCCGCATCGATTGCACGATGAACTAGAACGCGATCAAATATCTTGCGCTCCAGAACGTAGCCAACCTCGCCACCCAAAAACTCTTCAGACATGGTGACCATCGTACCATCGGGAGCAAATAAATTGGCACCGATAACCTCTGTGCATATCCATTTCTTGTCCGGTTGGATGAACCTGTGCAAGCTCTCCTTTCCTATTCCCTCGGCACAACGTATAGGCACACCGATCTCCTGGCGTTTCTCAACCATAAGTACGTCCAGACCCTGATCAGCACATGTCTTCGCACATATCGAACCCGCAGGCCCGCCGCCAACGATCAGTACATCGTATTTATCTTTCATCATATCCCCTTTAGACACCAGTTGAACTCAATTATATCCTACTTTTTAATGATTCAAAAACTTAGCTATAATGCCATAGCTATAATCTGAGTCAAATCCATGAACTTTAGCTTAGAGTCAGCCTCTTTTATACAATCTGTAAGGTTTTGAGCACAGAATGGGCATGATGAAACAAGTACACCTGCACCGGTAGCTTCAGCCTGTTTTACCCGGTGAACTCCCGTCTCACTTGCAACATCAGGAAGGGCAGTCTTCATCCCTGCCCCGGCCCCACAGCACCAGGAGTTCTGCCTATTCTGCATCATCTCCTCCATCTCTATGCCGGGAACCTGACCAAGTATATCTCTAGGTGCATCATAAACGCCGCAATACCTACCTATGTGGCATGGATCATGGTAAGTGACCTTCATCGGCACCTTTTTTGTTAATTTTATACTCCCCTTCTTCAGAAGCTTTGATATGAACTCACTGATATGTAAAACCTCTATCTTACTCATATCTGCAACCTTTGGATACTCCTTCACAAAAGCGCTGTAACATCCCGCACATGAAGTCACTATTGTACTTACCCCTGCATTCTCAAAGAGCCTCAAATTCTCCCTCGCATAGGCCTCAAACTGATCGCGATCACCTACCCTAAGGGACGGTCCTGCACAGCACTTCTCGTTCTTTCCGAGAATACCCCAGCTAACACCAGCTTTGTTGAATATCTGAGCTGCCGTCACCATCGAGTTCTTCAGTTTCG
>JAXHTN010000085.1:0-8461 GCA_034190145.1 Halobacteriota archaeon
GACTCGCAATAAGGGGTGCAAGGTTATACTCACGTGTAGATACGGATAATTTACCACCGCTTGATGAAACGATCGAGAAGCTTGACTGGCTCGATGAATATCCACACGTCAAACGTATGGCCGTACGCTTGCTCTAAGGAGCAAGTCAATTATTTTTATTTTTTTGGTTTGTCCTTCTCGCATAAGCTAAAAGCGATAATAAGCCTGAAAATAGCATAATTACTGTGCTAAACTCCGGTAGTGGCGGTATCTGCTTGCTACCAATGTTATTCGGATCTGAAGAGTGAATGAAGAAGTCCAAGCGGTTTTCATCCGAATCCCAGGCAGGACCATGCGTTCCATCCTCTTTTATAGTGTCATTGACTCTTCTCTGTATACTTTTGCTATCTTCGGGGTTTTCCGGATAAGCTGATCCTTCCACTAGCGCATTAGTGGCAGTTCCCCAACCAACCGCGTCAATAATCTCTCCAATGTCAGTATCTCCCTTTCTCAGCGCAACAGCATTATTTGGAGCTATAGTTCCACCTGTCTTTGCATCGGCTCCGATTGAATCGGGAAATTCTTTATCACTACTACTTGCCCACAGATAATACCCATGGGCAGGAACGATAGCCGTATCATCTTGCGACCAAGATTTTAATGTTGTATCCGAATCTCCACTTGCCGTACGCTTGACCAACCTGATATAGCTCCCTTCATAATCCTTCAGGTAAATATCATACTCTGTTGGATTGTATATCTCCACAAAATCATGCGTCGTGTCACTGTCACCTTTTATCTGCACCTCGCTTATCACAATATGGTCTGCGATACTTCCTCTTGCTATTCCCGCGCATGCTGCCGGGAAAAACATAGTAGTAAGTAAAACTACTACGATAAATACAAACGCCCTTTTGTACATAGCCTATTAAAATATTTCCTAACTATATAAAGATTACTTTTAATGATGAGAAATTTAAAAAGGTCAAAAAAACGTATCAATCTTCAATCATCCCTATCTTTTATTTTTGATACGGAAATTCGTGATTCTTCGACTGTATCCTGATATTCTGTTTTTATCTTCCGGGTGAGTCCTTCACCCCATATCCCTTCACCCATAATCCTTACAAGTGCATATGAATCAAGCTTCGAGACGTCCTCCCACCTTCCAGCTTCTTTTACCAGGTTTACTAGGCTATTGTATCTCTCTTCGTCACTAGATTTTGAAGGGTATTTTTCCTTCAGTGTTGTCTTTATGCGGATCTTCGCAGAGTTTCCCATAATCGTCTCGACACTTTTCTGCTTTGAATAGGAAATTATATCCTCTTTAAGATGGTCTTTCTCTTTTTTAAGTTCCTTTATTAGAGAATCCAGTTCAACATACCTATTCACAAATTTAACGCCGTCATTCTCGCAAAACTCACTTGCGCTTAACGATTCTACCTCACAGATATGCTTCTTTCTTGGGCATAGGCTCTGATACCCACACCAATTACATAGGGCAGACTCTTTCGGTTCAAACTCTGTGGTACTCTCGATCGCCTCAATCTTTGATATATATCTACTCTCAAGATCACGAAGGGCATTGGCGTCTCTTCTTGATCTTAGCTCTCTATCGAATTGGAGGTAATGCCAGACCAGATCGACATCTGAGACGTCGTCCCACATATCTGCAAGCGCGAGTTGATAGAGTGCGAGCTGATCATCCTTATTCACCTGATCCTGGGTGGGCAGTCCGGATGAAGTCTTATAGTCATGGATCTCGTATACGCCGTCCCCTCGCTGTGACAATCTATCGATAAAACCAACAAGTCTAAAATCTACAAGTGACACTTCAATTCTCTTCTCAAGTGCTATCGTCCGATCCTGATCGAATGGGGCATATCTTGCGAAGTAATCCCTAAGGCACCGCTCTCCAATGTCCCTATAATTTGCTTCACAGAAGTTTTTCTTAACAATCTCAATTCCCCCATGCCACCTTCTATTCCAATTAGATTTATAAAGATCAATCAGTTCATCAAGCGAGATCTCTCTTTCCTTCATGCGGTTTTCGTATAACTCTTCCAGTGTCTCATGTACCATCGTTCCCAAAAAGGCCTCGACACCTTCCGTATCAACCTTGATTTTGTCGATGTACCTGTACTTGAACTGGAGTGGACAGTTCTCGAATGTATTTATTCTCGAATATGAGTAGATTGGCATAGTAACCCGACAAGTGCTTTATCAAACCAATTATTTATAATGTTATGCAAAAATATAGTAGTATCAGATGAAGAAGATACTAATTGTGAGACCGGAAGAGAGAATGGAAGAGTCGATGAGAATCGTCGAGTCTTATGGTTTTGAAGGCGTTCCAGCACCAATGATAAAACTTGTTGAGAAGATGGATCCTGAATTTGAGGTCTTCTTCAAGAACCTGACGGATGGTACCGTTGATTATGTGATATTTACAAGCATAAACGGGATAAGATATACTTTGACAAAGATTGATGATGAGGCCGATTTCAAGAGAAGGGTAAACGAGTCCGAGATCGTCTCCATTGGTGAACCGACGAGGCGTTTTCTTGAAGGGATGGGGATGAGCGTGAGCCTGGTACCAAAAGATTTCAGTTCCAGCGGGATAGTTGACGCCCTCTCGGGAATAGACATAAAAGGAAAGAGTATCGAGATCTTGAGGAGCTCACATGGTAGTGAGATATTGGTTGCCGAATTAAAGAAGATGGGTGCAAATGTCCACGAGGTTCAGGTCTACTCGATATCGATACCGGATGATCTCACAAGCCAAATAGAGGTCTTAAGATCGGCTGCAAAAGGTGAAATTGACATCTTCACATTCACAAGCAGGATGACCGTTCTTAACTTTCTGAAGGTTGCTGAGAGTGCAGGAATAAAAAGTGATATATTAAAAGTGATGGATGAGAAGATGGTTTCTGCCATCGGAAAACCCACAGAAGAGGCCCTCATAAACAACAATATCAGAGTGGATTTTGTTCCAAGTGAATTTACATTCGAAGCGATGATACGTGGGTTGAAAGAGGTTACCTGAAAGACTCCGCAGGGAAAAGACTATAAATAGGATGGTTGTAACTTAGTTTGGTGATACAAATGAGGGGAATTATAAATAGGCCGGATCTTGGTAACCTTATCTTCTATGTTTTTTTGTTGATCCCAATTTTTATTCTGAGTTACGATGGTCGACTTGGAGACGGTTTCGGTCTTTCCCCAATGACCCTTTTTTTGATATTGGCCGCAATATTGTGTCTGAGTATTATTGAGGTACCAATCTATAGGTTCAGAACAAAGAAACCAGCGTATGGTCCAGAAGAACTGAAACTGCTCGAAGAGCTTTACTCTGTTCCTGTTTCAGAGGAAATTAAAGAAGGGACAGCCGCTTATAAATCCTCAGTCACACTCAACGCTGGTGGCTCAATTATACCAATAATTCTTTCCGTATACCTCCTTGTAATCAATCCTCTGATGGAGGTGCTTGTAATTTTTCTTATAATGGTCGCCATAACTCACATTTTTTCGATAGTAAGAGATGGCATTGGAGTGGTAGTACCAAGTCATATCGGTCTTCTTGTAGTACCACTTGCATTTGTCCTTTCAGAGAATCCTCCACCTGTCATATTCATAGCAGGGACATGCGGAATACTTCTAGGGGTTATAACTAAGTTACTATCTATGGATGAGGAAAATGGGAGTGCATTCTTCAATATTGGCGGTTCAGGAAGTTTCAATGCTATTTACATATCGATAATTTTATCATTTCTTTTATCAATAGTCTGAAGGGGGTCTAAAAATAAAGATAGCAGTAACTGGCAAGGGTGGCGTTGGGAAGACTACACTTGCCGGAACTCTTGCACGTATGTTTGCAAGAGATGGTCGTGATGTTATAGCAATTGATGCTGATCCGGATATGAATCTAGCATCGGCAATCGGTATAAAAGATAATCCTAGGCCACTATCAGAGCTTAAGGAGCTTATCAAGGAACGTGCAGAGATCTCTGAAGGATTGATCAAACTTAACCCCAAAGTTGACGATATAGTTGAAAAATATGGTGTTGTAGGCCCTGATGGGGTCAAAATGCTAGTTATGGGTACGATCGAGAAGGGTGGTAGTGGCTGTGCTTGCTCTCAAAATACGTTCCTCAGTGCAGTTCTAAAACATATTATCTTCAAGGAAGACCCGGTTATCCTTGATATGGAAGCAGGAATAGAACACCTCGGTAGAGGCACATCCAGAAATGTTGACATCATGGTTATTGTAGTTGAACCCGGATCAAAATCAGTAGAGACTGCAAAGAGGATCAAAGGTCTCGCAACAGACCTGGGTATAAAAGATGTTGTTGCTGTACTCAATAAATCAAATGGTACAACAATAATTGAAGAGAAGCTAAAGGAGATTTCAATTCCGGTAGTGGGTAGTATACCCTATGATGACGTCATTGTAAAATCGGATCTTGAAGGCAAAGCACCTATCGAATTTGGTGGAGTTGCAATTGATGCGATTGAATCAATAAAAGAGAAGTTATCGTCTAAACTTTCAGAATAGGTGAAAGAGCTATGAAGAGGTGGGTCGGAGTATCAATATTGATGGTAGCCATTGTGCTTGTTTTATGCGCTTTTCTTGTATTGTATGTTCAGGATCTCGATGCGGCAGATCCTGAGCAGTTGAACCAGTATATCGCTCAGATAGTTGAATATGGTATCCCCGGAGTATTCCTTTTAACTGTTATTAGTGGGACAGTGCTTCCACTAGGAACTCCTGCAATCATTGCTATTGCCGGTGCGGCAGGTATTAATAGAATTGCACTTGTTGTCGTAGCATCAGCCGGTTTTACTATCGGTTGCAGTATCAATTATATTGTTGCTTACAAGCTCGGCGAACCTTTTATCAAGAAAAGATATGAGGAGCAATATTACCACATAAAAGAACTATGGGACAAATGGGGTACACCGATATTTGTATTCTTCTGTTTCGTTCCACTGATGCCAGTCGACCTATTTGCCCTTTTCTGTGGCCTTTATAAGATGAAACCGTCGTTCTTTGTTGGAGTTAGCTTTACGGGACGGTTAGTGGCGTTCACATTCTGGTCGTTCATCGGAATTGAAGTTGCAGACGTTGTCATCCAAAATGCCACTGCTCTGGCTTGATTAGAGGAAGACACTAAAACAGTGGTGATGCAGATTATGCATTTTTTGAAATGTGGGGGTATCAAGTTCAATAAGATGAGATGCAAGGGATTAATGTGACATGAGTAAAAACACTCCCCTACAGTTCAAAGTAGCAAAATTATTTTATCAATCAGAACTAAGATTGTAAAGGCCAATCAGTAGTGCCGGGGTGGCAGAGAGGCTAATGCGACAGGCTCGAGACCTGTTGTCTCTTTCGAGACGCCTGGGTTCGAATCCTAGCCCCGGCGTATTAGATTTATTCTTTCAGATTTTCTTCGTATTTTCTATTTTAATTAGTTAACTCAGTTAATCTCCTCTCCATTACAAGCAAAGACGAGACGAAGATAATTCCTGCAAAAAAACTGAGCAGAACATAGATTGTTATCCCTTCCGGAGATTCGATCAGAGGCATAGATACTGCAAGAAGAGACCCGCCAATCATTCCAACAAAGAATGGCATGGATATATCCCGATGTTCTTTTATGACAGAGGACACTGCAAATATTGCTGCAACTAGACCAAATATTGCTCCAAATCCGAATATCAAGAGTGCTGAAAACTCATCTGTTCTGAATATTCCCAAAATAGACTCTGTACTCAGGTCTCGAAGCGAACCAAGGAACATCTCAAGAAATCTGTCCACTGTTTCCATTATGAATATATATGCTCCAAGAATTATTAAGACAACAGATCCACTTACACCCGGTATTGCCATTGCCATAAGTGAGAAGAAGCCACATACAAAGAGATACCAAAAAGGAAGGCTACCTGATAATTCGCCATTACTCATACCAAAAGCAGATAATGTTATGATAACTGGTACAAGAACGCCAATCACTCCTGAAAGTAGCTCTTTTGGACCACGCTTTTTACATTCGCCGATTGGCCTATAAATCGATACTAAGACCAGCCCCACAAAGAAAGCAGACAGATGAAGAGGATAGTTATCATTTGCAGGAACGACCATCTCGACTCCTGCAAGAAGTCCTATAACAACACCAATTACAATCGGAATCAGGAACCTTATATTCATCTCTTTTGCCGCATCGATCAGTTCCTCATAAACACCGAGAATAAGAGCAACAGTCGCCCCGCTAATCGGTGTAGTATTTGCAATACCAATAAAAAAACCGTCAACTACCCTTGAGATCCTCTTTTCTTTATCTTTCACGCTCATCCTATTGTTCTTTTTTTATTTAACTTCATCGCAAATTTAATGGTAAATCTGACTTATGGACTAATAAGAGAAACAAAGATACTAATCAGGAGTTAACATATGAAACAGAAGGTAGAGGGAAGAGTCTTTAAATTCGGGGATAATGTTGATACGGACCAGATAATCCCCGCAGAGTTTTTGACCACAGGAGATCCAAAAGAGCTTGCAAAGAATGCCTTTGTGAAGGTGAGAAGCGAGTTTTCACGTGAAGTAAAGGATGGTGACATAATTGTTGCCGGTTATAATTTTGGGTGTGGTTCGTCAAGGGAACATGCACCTAGAGCTTTGATGGGTTCGGGTGTCTCCTGTGTTATTGCTAAAAGCTTTGCCAGAATATATTTCAGAAACTCAATTAACATTGGCCTTCCTGCCATAGAATGCAACGTTGAAGCAGATGATGGTGACATGCTTGAAGTCGATTTTGAAGAAGGTACAATTAGAAACCTCACCAAGGGCGAGGAATATGTCTTTCAACCACTACCCGACTTCCTTCAGAAGATATTCGATCTCAGAGGGCTTGTTAACTACGTCAAGGAAGAGATAGGCGGGTAGGATGTATCAAGTCTTTTTTAACCTTACATTATGTAATCTCTTTCGTCTCTTCTGTGATTTGTATTCTTCCTGGCAATCTCCTAAAATGACACCGGTAAGGTTAATACCTCGATAAAGTTTATAATACTTGAGTCCATAATATCAGCTCCGAGGATTTTAATTATGGAAGACTTTAAAGAATTATACGCTCTTCTTCATCTTGAGACAACGCTTGCACAGTCTTCACTGAACGAATTGATCGGGCAGGCACGCAATGCTGTTGTCAGGATGACAGCAGACAAAATGACTAAATATGATCTACCACCGTTAGATGACCTAATTACCATAATTAAAAATTCTCTGGATCTGGAAGATTTAAGTTATTATAAAGATCAGAATGGTTACCATTTGCATATTGATTCCTGCCCGGCAGCTTTAAGATATGGATTAGTATCCTGTAGTGGGGGCAGTG
Organism: Halobacteriota archaeon; assembly: GCA_034190145.1. Classification (GTDB taxonomy): domain Archaea; phylum Halobacteriota; class Syntropharchaeia; order DAOWMC01; family DAOWMC01; genus JAXHTN01. The sequence goes on from JAXHTN010000085.1 coordinate 7,377, forward strand.
GCAGTATATGTCCAATTATATTTTTATGTCTATGTTCAATTATGAAGGAGACGGGAGTTGAAGCTGAGGTTATTAATGTTGAGCATGGTAAGGATGGGATAGAAGATGCGTTGATTAGGCCATATTTTAGCTCATGGGAAGAGTTGATACTAAGGGTTAGTGAGGATATTGAAAACTTAAGATAATTTTATTTGAGGCGTATTGATATGAGTATTGAAGGATTAAATCGTGATGAACTCAGTAAGAAGGCAAAGGAGATAAAAGGTAAGAAGGATAAGCTCAAGATTGGAATTGAGATAACAGAAGAGATGAAAGAGGTTCTGGAGTCCATGTACGAACCGAGTTATTCCAGGCTACTTCCATATCGGGTCAGGTATCTTGGTACCTCTAGTTCCGATGGCGTTCCTAATGTAAATATTGTCTCCCTAATTAAGGTCATAGACAAAGACAAGATAATGATGGCTGATGCTACTTTTATGAAAACTAGAAATAATATAGAGGAGAATCCAAGAGCATCCCTAATTGCTGAAGAATACAGGAATTGGGATTTTTCTGAGAAGAAAATGGCTAAAGTCACACCTCCTAGTAATCTTTTAAATATCACAGGATGGCAGTTCAAAGGAAAAATTGAGTTAGAAAAAGACGGAGAAAACTTTGATATCGCAAACAAGATGTGTCTGGAGAAGTTTGGACCGATATTCATGTTATACGCAGCAGTTATCTTCCATGTTGATGAGATCTATTCGACTGTAACAGGTCAGCTAATACAAAAGAGGGCTTAATATTCTTATTTTTTCTTTTTACACCCCGAAATGGGTTTAAATTTTACATGATATTACATCTTTATATTGAATTGATGAATGGTGACTTGATTTTTATTAAATTTTCACATAGGTTCATTTAAATCCCTATTCTATATGTGTAAAAGAGACTTGACAAAGAATTATTATCTATGAATTTGAATAGCATATCGAGTTATTGAAAGAGTTTTTTGAAGTTGAGGGTCAAAGAAGCATGCCTATTAAAAATAAAAACGAGGATTTAGACGAGTTAGTATAAGAAAGTTGATAAGAGGTTATTTTATA
>JAXHTN010000086.1:0-8302 GCA_034190145.1 Halobacteriota archaeon
GAAAACCCATAACCGCCATAAAGGCCACTTCCATTTTATTGATAATGAATCGGCGAAGCGGGGTTACATCTGAGCGCTTTTAGTCTATAATAGTCGCGTTTGTTTATATAAAAGGGATGATTTCTATTCGGGGAGACTTTTTATGAGCAGGTTTTTGATGATCGATGTTGGAGCCGGGACTATGGACATCCTATATTACGATGATAAATCGGATTCTCACTATAAAGCGGTTGTTAAATCTCCGGTGAGAGATCTGGCTGAAAAGGCTGCGGCTCTTCCTGGGAATCTCGTTATTACCGGAACCGAAATGGGAGGTGGGCCCATATCAAACATTCTCATGCAGAGGGCCAATGATTATGAGGTAGTCATGTCAATTTCTTCGGCAACGACTATTCACCATGACCTTGAAAAAGTCCGTTCCTCCGGCATCCAGGTTGTGGAAAATCAGATAGCCGAGGAGTTGAAGGAAAATCCGAAATACAGTCCGTTGGTGGTAGGTGATATCCAGCTGGAACGTCTGAAGCGACTGGTGGAAGGTTTCGGGATCGATTTTTCATTTGACGTTGTGGGCATCTGCGCTCAGGATCACGGTGTGTCCGCACCTGGGCTGTCACATCTGGATTTTCGTCATAATATATTTAAGGCGGCCCTGGATAAAAGCCCCTATCCTGAGGCCTTGATTTATGAGAGCGACCATGTTCCTTCAACCATGAATCGCCTATCGTCCATTGCTGCAGACGCTGGAAAACTTCCTGCAAGGGAAGTTTATGTCATGGACAGTGGAATGGCAGCCATCCTGGGTTCAGCCATGGATATACTGGCAAGATCAAAAGAAAACATTCTGATTCTGGACGTGGCTACATCACATACACTTGGCGCGGCTGTCAAAGGTGATGAAATAGCAGGGTTTTTTGAATACCATACGCGGGATATTACACGGGACCGTATCGAACAGCTCATACCGGATCTTGCTGATGGGAAATTGGACCATGCCAGGATATTAAAAGAAGGGGGGCATGGCGCTTATATTCGTAAATATTTTGGGTTTGATTCGGCTGAAATTATTATTGTAACCGGACCAAAGAGAAGCTTGGTGCAAGGTTCCGGATTGCCGATCACGTTTGGTGCACCCTTCGGAGATAATATGATGACAGGGACTGTCGGACTGCTTGAGGCCATCCGAAGGCACAAAAGGCTTGATCCAATCAGCTATCTGTAAGGGATAAGAAAAAAGAGAAAGGATTCCCAGATATGTACCGGAAGCATCCAATATGTCGATATAAATTCTTTGAACAAACAGGGTAGCAAGGATGAAGGTCAAGGGAAGCTGATTATTGTACATCTGACATTGTCAAAGGAATAAAAGTCTACGGTTCCAGGCGGAAATATTTTATAAAGAAACGATTGAGATTGTGATTTCTACAAGAAATGAGATTATTTTACATAATAACCAACCTCCGTTTTCAAGACATACTGGATATGCTTTTCCTTACAGTGGTTGCCTATCATTTATATCTCTGGTTCCGGGAGACACAAGCCTTCAAAGCATTGGTGGGACTATTAGTCTTAGGTGTTGTCTTTACTATGGCCCGTTCCTGGGGACTTTTCCTGACAACATGGGTATTTCAGATCCTGTGGCAGGTTCTGATCATACTTCTCATTATTCTCTTTCAATCGGAGATCCGCCAGGTGCTGGAACGGGTTAATCCCCTCCTGGCTTTAGGTTTAAAGAAAATTTCGAGGCCGGAAGAATGGATTCCCGGGTTTGCACAGGCTGTCTTTGCAATGGCCCAAAGGAAAATTGGCGCTTTGTTCATCATCGAACGGGGTGACAGGGTTCAGGAAATGATTACAAAAGGCCAGCCATTGGAAGGAGAGCCCAATCTTGAAGTGTTAATGAGCATCTTCCATAGGGAATCTCCCTTGCATGATGGCGCCGTTTTGATCCAGGATGGTAGAATAACCCAGGTGGCCAGTTACCTCCCTCTTAGCCCTGATGAAGGACTGCCAAAAGAATGGGGCACCCGGCACAGGGCTGCTTTAGGCCTTTCTGAACGGTGTGATGCATGGGTGGTGGTGGTATCTGAGGAACGCGGGGAAGTCTCTCTGGCCCGTAAAAACGAAATGATCCGAGTAAATAATCCTCAAGAGCTTGGCCAACTTGTAATGGAAGCTGGCACACCTTTTAGCCTTCCGAAAAGAAAATGGTTGTCAAGAATTCGTTTTTTGCTAATCCATCGGTGGCGTCTAAAGGTAGGGAGCATGCTTATGATTGGTATCCTGTGGCTTCTATTGGCCGGTCAACAAGATTTTGAGGTGACTGTAAGTGTGCCATTGAAATTAAAAAACATACCTTCTCACATGGAGATTATTGAACCTCTGAAACCGATCATTGAGATCAGAGTGAGGGGTCTTCGAAAAGATTCCAGCACCTTAAATGAAAAAAATGTCCTTGCAGAAATGGATCTTTCTATGGCCCGATTTGGGCAAACCACCTTTCCTGTCAACCGTAATCATGTTTTTCTTTACAACGATAGGTTATCCATAATTAATATCAAACCATCCAGGATAAAATTCACTTTAAAATCAAAACAATAAACGGAATACCCCATCTATTTGCACTTTTTTTCTTTTTAAAAAAGCCATAAAATGAGATGAGGGTATAGAGTGTGCTTTAATCCATCGGCTTCCGGGTCTTTTGTTCATTGGTAGCACCCTCATCTTCGAGTTCCTTTGTTTTCTTCCCTTGCAACCTGGGCCTTCGCAAGAGCCTTCGCCGACTTGCGAGTAGCATTGCCCTTTTTTTCTTTTGCCAGATACTCCTTTGTCTGCTTCATCAGCTCTCCATCAGCGCCGTGGCAGTTGTTATAAGCACCTTTACTTCACCCTGATGATGTGACATAATGGGAACGTGACCGTGGACGATGCACACCAACAATATAATGTGCTGCATCTATACGGATCTATACTGAGTAACCAAAAACAGCAGGTTTCAATTATGCTCAATAATCTCTTCGCCCAATTGGATCCAATCATTAATCCCCTTTCAATGGCAGTCCTTGGGGCATCAAATGACCCGTTAAAATGGGGCAACTGGTCTATTTTTGGATCACTTGATGCCTCTTACAAAGGGGACATTTTTCCGGTTAATCCCAAGGAAGAGACGATACTGGGGATCAAGGCCTTTCCCAGAATCCTTGATATCCCGGCAGACGTTGATCTGGCTGTTATAGCCCTGCCCGCTCCTGTTGTTAAAGAGGCAATGTTGGATTGTGTTCAAAAAAAGGTTAAAGGTGTGGTCATCCTGAGTGGTGGATTTTCAGAAATAGGAGAAACCGGGAATTCTCTTCAGAATGAGATATTGAAAATTGCGAGGGATCACCAGGTCAGGATTGTTGGGCCTAATACACCGGGTATGTTTAACAGCGCCATTGGTCTTTCTGTTGGCGTGAGATTGAAGGTGGGACCTGGTTCTATTGCCTTTATCTCGCAGAGCGGTACCCTTTCTGAAGTGATGATACGGAAAATACAGGCCAAAAGATGCGGCCTTAGCAAATTTATCGGTGTCGGCAACCAGGCCGATCTCAATAGCGCTGATTTTATTGAGTATCTGGGTCAAGATCCTGCGACAGGTGTCATAGTAGTTTATAGCGAAGGCTTTACAGATGCAAGGAGATTTGTTGACGTTGCCAGCAAGGTCACCCGAGAAAAACCGATTATCATTTTTAAAGCTGGACGTACATCTGTCGGCAAGAGGAGCGCTCTCTCTCACACGGCATCCCTCACAGGCGATGACGCACTGTTCGACAGCATTTGCAGGCAGGTGGGTCTGCTAAGGGCCTATGAGACTGATCATCTCTTTGTCATGGCTGAAGCCCTAGCCAAACAACCACTGCCTGCTGGAAAAAGAGTGGGGATCATTTCTGGTGGTGGGGCCTTGTGTGTAGTACTGGCGGAGCAATGTGCCCTGCTGGGCCTTGATATTCCTTTATTTGATGAAAAAATCACGGCAGATCTGAAAAAGGATCTTGCTCCTTTTGCCCCAATTCCCAAAAACCCCGTTGATGCCCTTATCGGCACCTCAACTCCGGACATTATTCCGAGACTTGCCGAGAAGATTATACAGCTTCCCTATATTGATGGTATCATAGCCAATCCAAGTGCAATCCTTGGATATTCGGAAATAAAAAGTGCTGCCACAAAAGCTGGAGAAGATTCCATTATTCAAGCCACCGAGGAACTGGCGTCTCTTCCCGAACGATTTGGAAAGCCCCTTATCGTATTCGTCACCAATCCCAATGACACCCTCCTTGACATCTTAATGAATGCCGATATCCCCTACTATGAAACCCCCGAAGAGTGCGCCAGGGCTATGTTCGCTTTGACTGAGTATGCTCATTTTCTGAGGAGTACCACGCCCCCATGAGCCGTTCAAGATACGCTGGCCCTGAAAAAAGGAATGAGTGCCTTAATCGTTTTCTGCAGTGTAAACAAAAGCTTTACACTGGTAAATGGCACGATCGGTTGAGGGCCGGCTGTGCGAATTGAACATCATGTCAACCCGACGGGCTTCCGGGAGATAATGCCCACAATAAAGGCAAGCACATAATAACAACATCTATAGAGCACATCTCGATACTTAACACATGCAAGCAACTACAAAAGGAAGGTTTTGAGATCTCTTTCGTCCCGGTGGACGAATATGGGACTGTTGATACTGATAAATTGAGGGATGAGATAAGAGATGACACAATATTGATCTCTGTGATGTATGCAAACGGGGAAGTAGGTACGATAGAGCCCATTAAAGAGATCGGAGAGATAGCTAGCGAAAAAGGAATATACTTGCACACAGACGCGGTTGCTGCCGTTGGAAAGATACCAATAGACGTATCAGAAAATATTGACCTTATGTCGATATCCTCAAATGACATCTACGGACCTAAGGGAACCGGTTGCCTCTACATAGAGAATAAGACAAAGATACAGCCTATGCTACAGGGAGGCGGTCAAGAGGGAGGTTTGAGATCGGGTTCTGAAGATGTTGCAAGCATCGTAGGAATGGCAAGGGCAGCGGAAATAGCAAAGGAAGAGATGAAGAGCGAGGGTGAGCGAACAGCCGCACTCAGAGACAGACTTATAAAAGGTATTTTAAGTGAGATCAGTGATACGTACCTGAATGGCCATCCAACAGATAGGTTACCAAACAATGTAAATGTACGATTCAGCTATATAGAAGGTGAATCTATTATATTGAGTCTAGATATGGAAGGTATCTCTGCATCATCTAGCTCTGCATGCACATCCAAGACTTTAGAGCCGTCTCATGTGCTCACTGCCATGGGTATATCTCATGCGGATTCCCAGGGAGCACTTCTCATGACACTAGGAAGATACAGTGAAGTAAAAGATGTTGATAAAATGCTAGATACTTTACCGGAAATAATAAAGAGGTTGAGGGATATGTCCCCATTGACACCAAGGTGATATGATATGTATAGCGACAAGGTCATGGATCATTTTAAAAGTCCAAGAAATATGGGTGAGATAGAAGATGCTGATGGGGTGGGTGTTGTCGGTAATCCCACCTGCGGAGATGTCATGAACATCTACATTAAAGTAAAGGATGATAGGCTGGAAGATATCAAGTTCAAGACATTCGGATGTGGTGCGGCAGTTGCAACAAGTAGCATGATCACGGAACTTGCTCGAGGAAAGACACTTGACGAAGCTCTTGAGATTTCACGAAACGATGTTGCCGAAGCTCTTGATGGTCTTCCACCTGTGAAGATGCACTGTTCAAATCTGGCAGCTGATGGGCTCAAAGCAGCAATTGAAGATTATAGGAAGAAGAAAGGGGAAGAATAAAATGACTGAAAGGATCAGGGTCGTCTGTGAATCATGCAAATCAGAATCTGAGGAGTGTGTTTTTGCAAACTATGAGGCGACGATTGATGGGAAAGAGTATCTCTTCTGCTGTAAAATCTGTGCCGACAAGTATCTAAGTGAGCACTAAGAGAGGTTCTATGGACCCGAAGACGTTACATAAATTAAGTTATGGGCTCTACATCGTAACCTCCAAGAAAGATGATAAGATAAACGGACAGATATCAAATACGGTATTTCAGATAACATCCGAACCACAAACTGTTGCAGTAAGTATCAACAAACTGAACTTGACATACGAGTATATTTTGGCAAGCAAGGTCTTCGCAACCTCAATTCTTTCGAAAAATGTTGATATGAAACTGATCGGGACTTTTGGTTTCAAATGCGGAAGAGACCTTGATAAATGTGCTGAGGTGAAGTACGAGTTGGGAGTTACAGGCGCGCCACTCATTATGGAGAGTACGATCGGCCACATTGAAGCAAAGGTAATTGATACTCTAGATTGCGGTTCACACTGCTTATTCATCGGCGAGGTTGTGGATGCAAGAATTATTAGTGATGAAGAACCGATGACATACGCCTACTATCATGAGATAAAGGGTGGAAGATCACCAGAGAAGGCTCCGACTTATATCAAAGAAGAGGATTGAGTGATTATGGATGATATTCGAACAGCTTAATCCTGACGAGTGCCGCACCTATCTTATAGCTTCCGAGGATACAAATGATGCAGTCATCGTTGATCCAGTCTTTGATGAAGTAGAGAATTATTCTGAAACAATTGAGAAGAAGGGGCTTTCTCTCAAATACATAATTGATACACATACCCATGCAGATCACATATCAGGAAGCAGGGCCCTTAATGATAGAACAGGTGCGAAGTACGTAATGTATAAAAACGCCCCTCTCAAATGTCTGGATCTCAAGGTGGGCGAGGGCGATGAGTTGGAAGTGGGTAGGACACCCATAAAGTTCATTCATACCCCCGGTCACACAAAGGACAGTATGACGCTACTACTTCCTGACAGAATCCTTACGGGCGACGTCTTGTTTATTGGAGGTGCCGGCCGTACGGATCTTATCGGTGGTGATTCCGGTGAGCACTATGATAGCCTATTCAATAAATTGTACCCCCTTGATGACTCTCTTCTTGTTTTTCCTGCCCATGATTACCACAACAAGATAAGTTCGACACTTGGAGAAGAGAAGAAGCAAAACGACCACTTCCAAAAGAGAGGAAGAGAAGAGTATATCGCCTGGCTAGAGAGCATGCGAGAATCGATGCCTGAGTGGATGAAGGATGTCATCCATGAGAACTACTCTTGTAAAGTAGAGCCAAAATATATAAAAAAGCCAGAAGACGAAGCAACCTGCGAAGTTGGAACAGGAGCCATAACCGGCAGAATCAACTCCCAAGAGGTGAGTGAGATTGATGCTTCAGAGCTATCTTCGATGCTATCGTCGAGTGAGCTTCCATTACTCATTGATGTGCGCCAACCAGGAGAATATGAATCAGGACATATAAAGGGTGCGAGACTTATCCCTCTAGGAGGTCTTGCAAAACGCATTGGTGAGCTTGAAGAGTACAAGGATAAAGATATAATAACAATATGCCGCAGTGGTGGAAGATCATCGACTGCCGCGTCTATACTCAGTCAAGCAGGTTTTAACAAAGTTCAATCACTCAAAGGTGGAATGTTAGAATGGGAGAAAAGAACATAGTAGAACTCAAAAAAGGAATATATTGGGTAGGAGTAATTGACTGGAATATCAGAGATTTTCACGGATATGTGACGTCTAAAGGAACGACATACAACTCATACCTTGTTGTTGGAGAGAAGACAGCACTTATTGACACGGTTAAGCATACCTTCTCGGACGAGATGCTGAGAAGGATTGAAGAGATCATGGACCCTTCAGAGATAGATTATGTGGTGGCAAATCACGTTGAGATGGATCACTCAAGCTCTCTTTCTAAGATACTGGATATTGCAAAAGATGCAAAGCTTATCACAACAGAAAGGGCAAAGGAAGGACTTCTTCGGTACTACAACTGTGATTGGGATATCACTACAGTCAAGAGCGGAGACAATCTTGACCTTGGTGGAAAGACACTCTCATTCTTGGAAGCGCCCATGCTTCACTGGCCTGACAGCATGTTTACCTATGTGGTTGAGGATAAGGTTCTTCTGCCAAATGACGGCTTCGGACAGCACATTGCAACCTCAAAGAGATTCGATGATGAAGTCCCCGACGTTATGGAAGAAGCGACCACATACTATGCAAATATTCTGATGCCATTCTCTTCGCTTGTGGTAAGCAAGATCGAAGAGGTTGTAAAACTCGGAATTGAGATAGATATGATCGGTCCTAGCCATGGAATAATATGGCGTTCTGATCCGGGTAAGATAAT
>JAXHTN010000087.1:0-8176 GCA_034190145.1 Halobacteriota archaeon
GGACTTCAGGATATACTGGTCCTGACTACACAAATGGGATGAGGGCAATGTTTTTTTCAGACACTTCCCTGAATCCATGGGGTTATAATATCACTGGAATAGGTGATATGACAAACCATATCCCTGACGAATACTGGCACTACTACTACAGTAATGGTGTCTTGTATCCTGCGGTCGGAGGATTTACAGTAAAGTACGTTAGTGATATCGAGATCATGAGTGACGACCCCGTACCACCACCACCGGTTCCGGAACTGAATACCATGATCTTAATGGGAATAGGCATACTTGCTATATCCGGTTCCGTATACATGAGCCGTAGAGGCTGATAGATTAATGAAGATATAGTAAGATGAGGCATGGTAAGATCATCTGTGTAATCGTTATTGGGCTGACCATAACCCCTACAGCAGATGCAATCACTCAGTGGGGCCCTTATGTGACTGGCACTACGACCGATTCAACGATAATCAACTGGAGAACGAATAACGAGACCTTTGGTGGAAGAGTGAAGTACACAACGAAAGAGTACTACGAGAGTAATATGGATTACGAGTATTCCATCTCAGATAATAGTATACGTCAAAATCACAAACTTGTCTTAACTGATCTGATACCGGATACATTGTACTATTACCAGTTGGAAATTGGTGATCAGTCAACGGATCTCTTCAGTTTCAGAACATTTCCGAATGAGGGATCATCATTTTCTTTTATAGTTTATGGTGACACAAGAGAAGAGTTACCACTATTTACCCAGCAAGAACGTCACAAACTCGTTGCTGACATGATCTCCCAAGAGGGTGAGATCTCTTTCGTGATTCATACTGGTGATCTTGTTAGTGATGGTGGTGATCTAAAGAGCTGGGACGGCTTCTTTGACGCAGGTAAAGAGATGATGGCAAATACCACGTTTTACCCTGTTCTCGGAAACCATGAGAAGAACAACAGCATATATTACGAGGCCTTCGGAGTGCCGGATTGGTATTCATTCTATTGCGGTGACGCACACTTTACAATGCTTGATAGCAACGATTGGGCTGATATTTCTGAAGAGACCACTTGGCTTGAAGAAGACCTAACTTCCAATTCAAGATTCAAGTTTGTTACCTTTCACCATCCGCCATATAGCTCGGATCAACGTCATTGGGGCGGATGGGAGAACGTTAGAGAGTTCTGGGAGGATCTCTTTATTGAGTCAGGCGTTGATGCTGTCTTCAGCGGCCACGTTCACACATACGAGAGGTATCACATAAATAAAGTCCATTATATCGTTCTCGGCTGTGGTGGAGCACCGATGTATCAGCTTTCAGTGGAAAAGATACCCGGATATCAAAACAGTATGGAAAGCTGTCTTGGATATGCGAGAATCACCGTAAAGGAAGACGAGGCAAAGATGGAAGTGATCAAGGTTGCTGACATATCAAAAGAGGATGGAAGTATCACAAATGTCTATCCACCAAACACAATATTTGAAACTTTGATCCTTGAAGAGGTTCTTGATAGGGGCATGTTGAGGGTTACAGCCAACGTTGAGATACCGATGGTCGGAATTGATCTCAACAGGTCAAAGATCGACTATGGTGAAGTTGTTGCAGGCGATCAGTCAGAAAATGAGACTATTAAGATCGTAAATAGGGGATCTTCGGAAGTAAGGATCACTCTTGACGTGGTTGCAGCGTCGCATGAAGAACAAGACTTCTACGAAGAGTCCCTATATATAAATAATAACCTTTACAACCAAGCAAATATTACCTCAAGCATTCCATCAGACGATTCCGAAGATGTTATAACACAGCTCAGGATCCCAACCGAGTGGGGGATTATAAGTAAGTATGACGCAAACTTTGTATTTTGGGCGGAGGCGTAGATGAAACTGAACGTCTTTTTTATTACCGGAGTGGTTACACTTCTTTTGTTGCCCCATATGGTACAGGCAGTAGGCTTTGCAGTTGGCCCAACATCTGTTGAGCTAGAGGTGCCAGCTGAGGGAGAGAATTTGGTAATCCTCTATATCACCTCATACGAGTACAACGGAGATATCTTGATAGGTACCGAGGGGCTCTTATTCGATGTGTATCCTGAGGTGATGCATCTAGAAGAAAGTTATAAAAATCACAAGATTGAACTGCGTATTCGTGGTAACAATTCTTTGCCAAACGGCGTCTATAGTGGTAGTTTGACTTTTCTTGGTTCAACAGACGAAAATGTTGCTGCCGGAGTTAAGATAGGTATCAACGTCACCCAGGTTGGAGGTAGCTCAGCTGAAGATTTTCTTGAGGTCTTGAGAGTGAATTATCTTGTCATCCTCGTTGCAATGCTTTTTATTGCCAGCCTGATAGTAGGTATCATGATAGGAAGAAGAAGATGAACAGAAAATTAATTTATAAAAGGTTATTTGCGATTTTATTAATCGTTTTATTCTTTGGATCGGTAACTGCGGTTGCCGTTGCTCTTGAACCGACTACTGAAGTACACATATTAAAGTATGGAGAGGACGGAAGATTCTTAAAAGAGACAACAAGGAGCTATGAGTGGATGGAAGAAAATCTACCGATCTATGGAGACGGTATAACACACTATTATCACCAAGGACCTGTCTTCGAAGGTGATAAATGGGATCCGAACGAGACTATAAATTTTAAAGATGGGGGTGCAGTCAAGGGAACAAATGTCAAAGATTTATGTGACCTTGTCGGGGGAATGTCACCGGGCGACGAGTTGATGATTCATTCTCCTGATGGATATCACGTGGAGTTTGATTACGAGAACATATATGCCCCTAAAGAGCGCCAAGGACCACTTGTATTATGCTGGTATTGCGGAGAGGATACTGAGGTTGGAGAACGGCAGGGTGTTGGATATCCTCCTGATTACTTCGTTGGAATGCGACTTGTATTCTTTTCAGACAATTCAACCAACCCGGAAGGCAAGCATGTTTTTGGAAATACAGACATGAATAAGACCCTTCCTGAGAAATGCATCCACTTTTACGAGCTTTATCCTTCTACAAACGGACTCTCCGTAAAGTGGGTTGATGAGTTACGTATTTATAGCGGAGGTTACCTTGGCGATACTGGTGGGCCTGCTAAGACAATGCCTGAGGTTGCAGAATCACAAACAGAAAATGTTACACCCGGTTTTGGTGGCGTAGTTGCTGTTTTTGGGTTCATAAGTGCCTCTTTTATTGTAATTTCTAGGAGGAGATGATGAAGGGGAAAAACAAAGTCGTAATCATACTACTTATCGTTGCAACAATCACTCTTGGAATAACAGCTCTTCCTGATACTTATACACACAGTCAAAGAGAAGAGATTGACTGGAACCTGACACTTGTAGGCGAAGAGGAGAAGATACTCACATATGATGAGGTCGTTGCAATGCCATCTTATGAAGGTCACGGAGGTTTTTTTACAACAGTAGGGATTAAGAACGGACCTTATAGGTGTGAAGGTGTGCCAGTGAAAGATCTTTGTGATCTCGTCGGAGGTATTTCTCCATCTGAAACATTATGGGTATCGGCACCTGATGGTTATATGATGGTCTATGATTATGACCAAGTTATGGGGGATTTTACCACATTTGATCCTGACGGCCTAAGGGAAGTTTCCCACGGAGAACTTACCATGATACTTATGTACGAGCAAGATGGTGAAATCATCTCAGATAATGACGGTAAACCTCTGAAGATTGCTATTGTATCAGAGGATGAATTGATGACAGAGGGGAGTTATTGGGTTAAATGGGTCGATAGGATAGAGATCAGATGAATAAAAGAAGCCTCCTGGAATTAATATTGGTCATCTCTATCTGTTCAGTGCTTGTATTGTTTTTTTTATTACAAGACGCTGGTCAGGAAAAAGAAGAGATCAGGGTGTTCTATGCGGGCAGCCTTATCATACCATTTGAAGAGATAGAACGACAGTTCGAAGAGATGCATCCCGGTGTTGATCTCCAGATGGAAGGACATGGCAGCATACAGGTGATTCGCCACGTTACAGAGATTCGTGATAGTGTTGATGTTGTTGCAGTTGCCGACAGCTCATTAATTCCTGATATGATGTATCCGGATTATGCGGATTCATATATCGAATTTGCAACAAATGAGATGGTCATAGCTTATACGAATGATAGCATATATGGGGACGAGATCACTGAGAGGAACTGGTATGAGATTCTGAAAAGACCTGGTGTGAAGTTCGGATTCTCAAATCCTATGCTTGATTCCTGTGGTTACAGAACACTTATGGTTGTTCAGCTTGCCGAAATTTATTATGAAGACCCGATGATATTTGAGGACCTGATTGGTATAAACTTTGAATCTGGCGTAGTCGTAGATGAAGGGGGTGGAAGGTATACGATAATTGTTCCGGAAATATTTGAACCGGATACGCAGAAGATTATTGTGAGGGGGGGTAGCGTACAGTTGCTCTCTCTACTTGAATATGCCGAGATCGATTATGCATTCCTTTACAAGAGTGTTGCGAAGCAGCACGGACTACGATATGTTGATCTACCTACAAAGATAGATCTTGGCTCATCTCACGAGGTAGATACTTATAGCAAAGTAGTAGTGAAACTCGGATTTCAAAGATTTTCCTCAGTTGATATCGACAGAAAAGGGAAACCAATTCTTTACGGGATCACCGTCCCATTAAATTCCCAGAACCAGGAAATTGCCTCTGAATTTGAAAAATTTTTAATAAGCGAGGAGGGGTTAAATATAATGGAGGAAGCATATCATCCTACTCTAAATTAGCTTGAAATATGAAGATGTCTCAGCTCACTTTGGGTAAACTCAGGGAGTAATGATACAATTACAAAAATATTTATATAGTAGACATAATAGGTTACTTACCGAGGAGAGCATAATGAAAAGGATAGCTTTACTGATATTATGCGTTTTATTAGTTTCAATCACCGCCGGTTGTGTCGGTGATGAAGGAGATCAAACGCCAATTGAACCGCAAGCGACAGAAACAGAGACAGAAACGCCAACCATGGCACCTGAATCAACGGAAGAGCCAACAGCAACGGAAGTACCTCAGCCAGAGAACGAGACTGTATATCTGAAGGTATTTCATGCAGGAAGCCTGACAAATCCACTAGCAGAGGTTGAAGAGATTATGGAAGCAAGACATCCTAACGTCGATGTTCAGAGGGAGGCAAGCGGATCTGCAAAGGCCGTAAGAAAGGTTACTGAACTGAACAAGACAGCTGATGTTGTAGCATCGGCAGACTACACTCTCATTCCAACTATTATGTACCCTGATCATGCCGAATGGTGTGTTAAATTTGCAAAGAACCAGATGGTTGTAGCATATCTTGAAGATAGCAAATATTCAGATGAGATAAACAGTACAAACTGGTACGAGGTACTCGGAAGAGATGATGTAAAATTCGGTTTCTCAAATCCAAACGATGATCCCTGTGGATACAGATCACAGATGGTCTGCCAGCTTTCCGAATCGTATTACAATGATTCGACCATATTTGAAGATCTGATTGCAAACAATACTGGCATCACAGTAATGGAAGAGAACGGCACATACACCGTTAAGGTTCCTGCTTCTGAAGACATATCACCAAACACAGAAAAATTGATGGTGAGGAGCATGGAGATGGAACTGATACACGGCCTCGAAGCTGGCGAGATTGACTACTTCTTTATCTACAGAAGCGTTGCTGCACAGCACAATCTCTCATTTGTTGAGCTACCCACTCAGATCGATCTAAGTGACACTACGTATGCGGATGATTACAAAAAAGTGAGTGTTGAGCTTGCTACGGGTGATATGATTGCAGCAAAACCGATAGTCTATGGTATAACCATTCCGACTAATGCAGAAAATATGGATATGGCAATCGAATTTATAGAAATTGTTATAGGTGAAGAAGGCCACGAAGTATTCAACAGTCTTGGTCAGCCACCAATAGTTCCTGCAGTCGCTGATAACATAGACTTGATACCAGAGGAACTTAAAGAACTTGTAGAGACAGAATAAAAGATTTTTTATTATTCCCAAACTGAGGTGAGGCCAGGGTAAATAAAGGTGCCTTGGTCTTACCTTTCCCAATTTTTTTAATACACCCAAGATTATAATATATTTGCTTATGAATATCCAATAGAGGCTAAAATTGTGACTGGTTCCAGAGATGACTTGATGATTAAAATAGCTTTTTCAATGCATTCAAGCCCGGGTGTCTATGCTCTTCTATTGGGTTCTGGCGTTTCAAGAGGTGCAGGCATTCTAACAGGTTGGGAAGTCGTATTAGATCTAATTGAAAAAGTAAGGGCTATGAAGGGCGAATCACAAGTCCATGATCCGGAGAAATGGTACATCGAAAAATATAGGGAATCGCCAGATTATTCAAAAATCTTAGATATGCTTACGAATACGCCGTCAGAACGATCCAAACTATTAGAATCTTATTTTGAACCCACAGAGGCAGAGCGAGAAGAGGGTTTAAAAGCCCCCACTGAAGCCCACAGATCCATTGCCACTCTTGTAAAACACGGGTATATTCGTATGATTCTAACCACAAATTTTGACCGTTTAATTGAAAAAGCTCTTGAAGAAGAAGGTGTCAGTACCAAAACAATAGCCATTGATGATGCCTTCAAAGGGGCCTTGCCATATATTCATAATGAATGTACAATTATCAAACTGCACGGTGATTACAAAGATACAAGGATCAAAAACACTTCCGAAGAATTATCTAAGTATTCAGAAGAGTTGAATGAGTATCTTGACCGTGTACTAGATGAATTTGGTTTTATAATTTGTGGATGGTCTGCTGAATGGGATGAGGCTTTAAAAGAAGCTTTTTACAGGCGAGAAAAAAGACGTTTTTCTATCTTTTGGGCAACAAAGGGGGAGCCAAGTGATTGTGCAGAAAGACTCATTAATCATTTACAAGCAGAATCAATTTCTATTGAAGATGCCGACCAATTCTTTACTGAACTTTTAGAGAAAGTTGAAGACTTAAGAGACATGAAAAGTTCAGATCCTTTAAAAGTTGCCATTGATACGGTTAAAAGGTATCTTTCAGAAGAGAAATATCATATAAAACTTCATGATTTTGTAACCGACGAAGTAAACAGAGTCTGCCGTGAATTAGCTTCTGATCGTTTTGAGACTGAAAATGTTCCTTTTGATGAAGATATATTAAAAAATCGGATTCATGAATACGAAGAATTGGTTAGGGTGCTTATAGGTATTTTAAGCACACTTGCTTATTTTGATAAAGGTAAACATAACGAGCTGATTACCGAATCTATAGACCATTTGTTAAGAGTGTCAAGAGTACAGGGATCTGTCGTTTTATTAGAATTACATTATTATCCAGCGCTCCTTTTGATATACTCAATAGGGATAATTTCGATTAAAAGGGAAAAATATGATGTATTGGCTGCAGTCTTGTTAGAATCGAGATATCTAAAATTCAATGGAAAGATTGAACCGACCATAAATTTGTGTCACGATATGATTGTTCTATTTCAAAGACATTACTTGTATATTCAAGATGTTGAAAGGGGATACCCTCAAATGAGCCAACAAGTCTACAATATCTTGCGTGAACCTCTCAGTTATCACTTGCAGAGTGATGTGGAGTACGAGGAAATCTTTGATATCTTTGAATATTTACTCGGATTATTTTTTGTACATACTGAATATCCAGACTCAGAGGTTCAGGAAAAGGTAGATGTACTTCAGGGGAGGTTCGTATCGAGATACTATGGGCTTCTTACATATGAGAGAGGCTTTTCACCAATTAAACACTTCGTGGATAATGGTTTAAAAGAGGATAAAGATTGGGGGCTTTTAAGAGCCGGATTCTTTAATTGTGGACCTAGAAGATTTAAAGAATGTCATGAAGCTTATGAAAAAGAACTCAAAGAAGCCCGTAGGAGGTGGTAATTACGATAAAAGGCTTTTTTTCAGTCCTGAGAACATATAAAGAGCTTTTAAAGGAATTTATGGGATAAATGTATTGATTGATAAGAATCTTCACGAGGTTAACAAAAGGTGAAAAAAATGTTTGAGCCAAAACTTACAATCACCAATAAAATAAACAACTCACTCCTCGAAATTGAAAGGTCGGGAGGATTTTTAGAGGTGGCAAAATTAAAGGAAGAGTGGATAATTTTGATCGAAAAAGCTATGGATCTGAG
>JAXHTN010000088.1:0-8161 GCA_034190145.1 Halobacteriota archaeon
AGTTCTACCTCCGAATATGTCGGTGTTCGTGTACTTTCAAAGGCAGACCTAATTGTTCCACAGACTAAGACTGAGCCAAAAGAGCTTACACCAGGAGTTACTGCAATCTACATGGTTACTGTGGAAAACATTGGGCAGAATGATGCCAAATCTACAAGTGTTTCTATAGATAGTGAATACCTATCGGGTAGAATGTTGGATTATATAGGTAGGATCGAAGCAGAGGACGAGAGCACTGCAATGTTCGAGGTAAAGGTAGTGGAGGATATACCAAGTTCAGTATCAGTATTGCCGGTTGTTATTAATATCACTTATCAGGACGATACTGGAGAACACCTTTCAATTGAGAAAGGAGAGATTCAGATGAAGGGTAGTGATGAAGGCTCGGACAATTCTAATAATGACAGCAACCCTGGTGACTTTCCGCTAATGGGCATTGGTCTTGCCCTACTCTTTGTTATGCTTATAATTTTCTTCATCAGAAGAAGGGGTATTGGGCCATTTAAGAAAAATACATCTGATCCAGCCGTCAATAACTACACAGTGACATATCAAGGAAAGGAAGTTATGGATAACTCAGAAGAGTAAACATCATGTATTTCATAGCTTACAAGAGTCTGTTCAGAAGAAAATTGAGGACTTTTCTTGCATCAATAGGGGTCTCGATAGGTGTTCTACTCCTTGTTGTTATTCTCTCAGTGATGCTTGGAATGTCAAGCATGATGGATGAGCTCACCCTTGTGATGGTAGGTGATATTGGTGTTATCGAGAAGGGTGAGATGGACCTCGTCAGCGAACTGGATAAGGATGTTGAAGACACAATAAATCGAGTTCCTGGCGTCATTGCGACTGCACCGAAGGTCTATGTATTTGCAAAATCGGATGATTTGGACTTAGTACCTTTAGGAGGTTTCTTAGACGAGGATGCACTAGAAAATATGCCTGAAGAGTTTGCAGAAGAAATGGGAGGGGTACGCCTTGTTGGTATTGAGCCCGAAAAAGAGCTAATTCTAGAGAGCTATCCGACAAAGATTACAAGAGGAACACTATTCAGCAAAGGAGATTCCGGTGTCTGCGTCATAGGGCAGATGATTGCAGATCGGTCAGACATAGGTATTGGCGACAGGGTTACAGTATCCTATGACATCGATGGAGATGGAGTAGAACCCAGTGAGAAACACGCCTTCAAGATCGTGGGAATATATGAATCCGGATCTGAGATGATAGATGACAATATTGTAGTGAGTCTTGAAGATGCTCAGAAGGTGAAGGGTGTAAGGTCTTCTATAATATCTAAAGTAGATGTTAGGGCAGAATCACAGGTTGAGGATGATGTCATCAGAAAGATCAAGGTTATGATCCCGGATGTTGACGTGGGTAATGAGAGGGATATGCTTAGTATGCTGACAAGATTTACAAGTAATATCACTCTTATGACTGTTCTTATGATTGCTTTTTCCGCTATTATATCGCTCTTTTTCATTCTGATAATTATGATAACGTCAGTTATGGAACGGACTAAAGAGATTGGAGTTCTAAGAGCAACAGGCTGGTACAAATCTGACGTATTGAAGCTTATACTTGTTGAGTCGTTAATGCTAGCTATTATTGGAACTATCTTGGGTGCAGGGCTTGGCATTGGTGCACTTCTTGCAATGAATGAAATCTTTCCAGGAATCCAAGTGATAATTACACCGACTCTTGTGATGTCAGTCGTAATATTCGGACTGGTTGTGGGTTCAGTTGCCGGGATTTATCCGGCATACAGGGCTGCAAGTCTGAGTCCACTTGAAGCGTTTAGAGGGGCAGAATGATCGTTACAGAGGACCTGACTAAGATATATCGCCTAGGGGATACTGAGGTTGTTGGAAACCTTAATATCAATCTCCGTATAGAGGATGGTGAATTTGCCGCTATTATGGGTCCTTCGGGAAGTGGTAAGAGTACACTCCTACATATGATCGGAGGCCTTGACAGGCCGACAAGTGGAAAAATAATGATAAACGGTCTTAATATCGCTGAACTCAGTGATAAGACACTCTGCGACATGAGACGGGACGAATTAGGTTTTATATTTCAGACTTTCAATCTATTACCAACACTCACAACAATTGAGAATGTTATAGTTCCAGTGGCCCCAAGAGGCCTTAATGGTGATGTGAGGGCACGAGGAGTACGTGTTCTTGAGGCAGTTGGTCTGGGAGACAGACTGGAGCATACTCCTTCGGAGCTGAGTGGAGGTCAGAGGCAGAGAGTTGCGATAGCAAGAGCCCTTGTAAACAATCCAAGTATCCTTCTTGCAGATGAGCCCACGGGAAATCTTGATAGCAATAGCGGAAGAGAAGTTCTTCAGCTGATGAAAAATATGAATAAGAACAGTGGAGTTACAGTAATCATTGTCACTCACGACCCCAAGGTTGCAGATGTCACCAACAGAACGATTATCCTTGAAGATGGCAAAATAGTGAAAGACGAGCGTAAGAGTGATTAGTAGGAGAAAGTCCTATGTTGAAGGTACGTCTTAAACTCTTCGCTAATTTTCGTGAACTTATTGGCGAAAGTGAGCTAGCAATTGAGCTTGATGGCAGAGACATATCCGATTTACTCGATCATTTGTGCAGATACTATGACCTTCGAGGTAGTATATACAATGGCAATGAAATCAGAGAAGATGTTAATATTTCCGTCAACGGACTGTTGATCGGTTCCATTGAGGGTATAGAGACTGAACTTTCGGATGGAGATGAAGTGGCAATATTTCCACCGGTCTCGGGAGGTTAATTTTTAAAAGATGAATGCCAATACGGAATCATTTGACAGAATCATTAATCCACTTTAGATACTCTTCATCACCACCAACAATGGGGAATGCAATTATCTCGG
Source organism: Halobacteriota archaeon (assembly GCA_034190145.1). Classification (GTDB taxonomy): domain Archaea; phylum Halobacteriota; class Syntropharchaeia; order DAOWMC01; family DAOWMC01; genus JAXHTN01. The sequence goes on from JAXHTN010000088.1 coordinate 2,884, forward strand.
GGAGCTCATAACTATGCAGTTCTTTAACCCTCTTAATAATCCTCTCAATATATTCCGCCCTTGATTTAATTATGAGTAACGCCTCCTTTTCACTACAGAACTTCCCATCCCATCTGAAGTAAGAGGTGACACAAGTCACGTTAACACATGCCGCAAGTCTCTCGTCAACCAGCACTCTTGCTATACCTTCGGACTCTTCTTGTGTAGAAGTAATAAATATTACAGAAAATTCATCTTCCTGCATTTCCCATCTCAACATCGCATCTGACACAACTTCCATCTACACACAGTTCGTGATACATAGCCCCACAATTAGGACACGGAGTGCTATCACCTTCCAGTATGTCAAGGCCGCAGCTGTCGCAGACTCCTATAAAAATTCCTTCAGACTCCTGGCTATCTATCAGTGCATCGTCGTCGTCCATATCATCATTGAATTCATATCCCATTCAGGAATCACCATGAAAGATTTGAAACCTAACTAATATTTATATTTTTTCGTAAGATACTCAACCTCTAAAAAACCAAAAACCATAATATGTATTAAGATACATTTCCTGTGTTATAGAGGATACGAAAATGGCAAAAGCAATGTACGTTAAGTTTGATGTGCCAGAAGAATTGGAGACCAAAGCGCTAGAAGCTCTTGAGATGGCAAGGGGTACTGGAAAGATCAAAAAAGGCACAAATGAGACAACGAAGTGTGTAGAGCGAAGTACGGCACAACTAGTGATGATTAGTGAAGACGTTGACCCACCCGAGATCGTAGCCCATCTTCCACCATTGTGCGAAGAGAAACAGATACCATACATCTACGTTAAAACACAAAGCGAACTTGGAGGGGCGTGTGGTTTAAAAGCAGGATGTTCGACAGCCGTGATAGTAGATGCTGGCAAGGGTAAAGAGGACGTTGAAGATATTGCAAGTAAAGTACAGGAACTGAAGGGAAGTTAAGATGGTTCAAGAAGCCGTTCCAGCCGAAGTTATTGAAGTTGTCGGAAAGACAGGGATGCATGGAGAGGCAACCCAACTGAAGTGTAAAGTCCTTGAAGGTAACAATAAGGGAAGGATCATAACTCGGAATTGTATTGGTCCAATAAAGATGGGCGATATACTCATGCTCAACGAGACTAACAGGGAAGCAAGTAAGTTGACATCACGGTGAAGGCAATGGAGAATAAAAAGTGTTCGTTTTGCGGGACAGTTATGGAACTAGGTACCGGTAAGATGTACGTAAAGAAGGACGGATCGATCCTTTATTTCTGTTCATCAAAATGCGAGAAGAATAACGCACTCGGAAGGGTCCCGAGGAAGGTCGATTGGATAAGGAAGAATGCATAATGGAACGTACATTTCTTATGGTTAAACCGGACGGCGTCCAGCGTGGACTTGTTGGTGAAGTCATCTCAAGGATTGAGAGAAAGGGCCTCAAGCTGGTGGCACTCAAGATTATGCAGGTTGATGACTCCACTGCAAGAGAGCATTACATAGAGCACAAAGAAAAACCGTTCTTTTCCGATCTACTAGGTCATATTGGATCCGGGCCTGCCACACCAATGGTAATTGAAGGTGAAGGTGCAATAGCGGTTGTTCGTAATATTGTTGGTTCAACCAATCCCAGAGAGGCAGATGTTGGAACAATAAGGGGAGACTTTGGGATGGGAATTACAAAAAATATAGTCCACGCTTCAGATTCACCTGAATCAGCCAAAAGAGAGATTTCTATTTATTTCACTGAATCTGAAATCTTAGATTACTCAAAAATGGATGAAGAATGGCTTTATACTTTCGGGGATTGAAATAGAGGGGATAAAGCACGGTAGATGAGATAGAAGGATATTTTAGACATCTTGAAGGGGATCTACAAAGGGCAATTAGTATTGCAAAAGAAGCAAGGAAGAGGGGTTCCGATCCTTCTCCCTACCCCGAGATACCAATCGCAAAAGATCTCGCAGATAGGGTAGAGAGTCTTGTCGAGATAAAAGTTGCGAAGAGAATTCGCGAGCTTGAGCTTGAGGTAAAAAGAGAAGAGGCCGCACTGCGTATAGGCCTCGACTTCGCCGAAGGTAGGTTCAGCGAGGGAAAGACCAAGATACAGGTCATAGAGGATGCAATTAGAACGGCAGTTGCAATGCTCACTGAAGGGGTTGTTGCCGCACCTATTGAAGGTATTGCAAAGGTTGAAGAGGGCAAGAACGATGATGGATCGTCTTACGTCAAAATATTTTATGCAGGGCCAATAAGAAGTGCCGGAGGTACCGCCCAAGCACTCTCTGTTTTGGTGGCAGATTACGTTAGAAGAGCACTCGGCTTCTCTTCTTACAAACCCCGCGCCGATGAGATCGAGAGATATATCGAAGAGGTTGCGATATACAGGAGGGTAGCAAATCTACAGTACACTCCAACAAACGACGAGATAAGGTTGATAGTCAAGAACTGCCCGATTTGTATAGATGGTGAGCCCACGGAAGAGGTTGAGGTTGAGGGTTACAGAGACCTCGAGAGGGTGGAGACAAATAGGGTTCGTGGCGGAGTCTCCTTAATTATAGCAGAAGGGATAGCACTCAAGGCACCAAAACTTAAAAAATATGTCAATCAGCTGAAGTTAAACGGATGGGATTGGCTCGACGATCTCCACAAAGATGTGAAGATTGAAGAAGACGACTCAAAAATATCTCCAAAAGAGCAGTTCCTCAAGGACCTGATAGCAGGAAGACCGGTCTTCTCTCATCCGTCTGCAAAAGGCGGTTTCAGATTGAGATATGGTAGAGCACGCAACTCCGGAATTGCTGCTGCCGGAATCAACCCAGCTACGATGATGCTACTTGATGATTTCATCTCACCCGGAACACAGGTGAAGTTGGAGCGTCCGGGGAAAGCAGCGAGTATGGTTCCCGTCGACAGTATTGATGGCCCGACTGTCAGATTAAAGAATGGCGATGTTGTAAGAATAGATACCGTTGAAGGGGCAAATAAGCTTCGAGAGGAAGTTGAACGCATAATAGATGTCGGAGAAATCCTGATTGGCTATGGGGAGTTTCTCGAGAATAATCACATTCTTGTTCCTGGGTCTTACTGCATAGACTGGTGGAAACAGGAGCTTATGACGAAGGCCCCGGAAGGTTTTGATTATCCGGGGAAGGTTACTGCGCAGGTTGCACTTGAGTATTCAAATAAGTGGGGGGTTCCCATACATCCGGAGTACACGTATACGTGGCATGACATATCAATGGACGAGTTCAGACGCCTTTCGGAATTTACCTCGGAGAATGGGAGATTCGAAGGCGTTGTGCTCAGTTTTCCGATGGATTCCAGTATCAAAGATATTCTTGAGAAGCTTCTTGTTTTACATCATATCGATGGTGAGAGGATCATAATTGCCGAAGGACACATCCTCGCTATATGTCTGGGGCTCGATCTTAATTTGAGGAAAAGTTGGGAAGATCTGGATTTTGAAAGTCCGCTTGATGCAGTACAAAAGCTCAGTGGACTGAAGGTAATGGTGAAAGCACCAACAAGGATAGGCGGACGTATGGGAAGGCCGGAAAAGTCGAAGAGAAGAGAGATGAAACCCGCTCCACATCTATTATTTCCTATCGGAGACTCAGGTGGGAGGTCAAGACTTCTTAATGATGCCACTAAAAAATATGGCGAGATTGAGGTTGAGATGGGAATGCGTTACTGCCTTTCATGTAGGGAAGAGATGTTTGAATGCAGGTGTGAATGCGGCGAGTTCACTGTACCGATATACAAATGTCCCAGCTGCAACATTGTAAGTGAAGGAACTTGTCCCCGATGCGGCAAACAGACCACATCTATTGTTAAACAGATGATAGATATCCGGTCACTACATTCAAAAGCTCTGAGGAATTTGAAAGAGACGAATACTAATGTCAAAGCGGTTCAGGGGATGATTTCAAAGAACAAGACAGCCGAACCGATAGAGAAGGGTATTTTAAGGGCAAAACATGGTGTATTTGTCTTCAAAGATGGTACGATCAGGTACGATATGACCGATCTGCCTTTAACGCATTTTAGGCCGGATGAGATAGGGATAAGCGCAGAGAAGGCAAGGGAACTGGGATATAAGAAAGATATTTACGGTGATGAGATCTCACGTTGCGATCAGTTGATCGAGCTCAAGGTTCAGGATGTGATAATCTCTTTTGATGCAGGCGATTACCTCCTCAACTGCTCAAAGTTCATCGACGATCTCTTAGTGAAGTACTACCACCTTGAACCCTACTTTAATGCCGCAACAAGGGACGATATGGTCGGTGAACTTATCATAGGGCTTGCGCCACACACATCAGCTGGTGTTCTCGGTCGGATACTAGGATTTACTAAAACGTCAACAAGTTATGCTCATCCCTTCTTTCACACAGCAAAGAGACGTAACTGTGACGGGGATGAGGACTGTGTGATGCTTCTCATGGATGGACTTCTCAACTTCTCCAGATCATATTTACCAGAGCGGAGGGGGGGCAAGATGGATGCACCTCTCGTTCTTACGTCACGTATCCATCCCAAAGAGATAGACAGCGAAGCGCATAATATCGACGTTATGGGCAGTTATCCACTTGAGTTCTACGAGGCCACGCTCGAATACAAGAGGCCAAAAGATATTGAGGATTGTATGGATCTTGTCAGTGGGCGGCTTGGAACACCGTTGCAGTACTGTGACTTCTCATTCACACATGATACGAGAAATATAAATGATGGTCCAAGAAACAGTGCATACAAGACCCTTGGATCGATGATTGAGAAGATGGAAGCCCAGTTGGAACTTGCAAGAAAATTGAGATCCGTAGATGAGAGTGATGTAGCAGAAAGGGTCATTAAATCGCATTTTATACCTGATTTGATGGGGAATATGAGGGCTTTTTCCAGGCAGCAGGTGAGGTGTGTCAAGTGTAATAAGAAGTACAGAAGAGTGCCTCTGAGTGGAGTCTGCAAATGCGGTGGTAAACTAATTCTCACGGTCCATGAAAGTTCAGTCAGGAAGTATATGGAGGTCTCGCTAAAGATTGCCGAGGAGTTTGGCGTATCCTGCTATGTCAAACAGAGGCTAGAGCTACTCAATTTGGAGATCAACTCATTATTTGGAAGTGATGTATCAAAACAGATGGATTTATCAGATTTCATGTGATTATGGGGCACCTTTCGATATTTTATTATAAAAGTTAATGCACCGAAGCATTTTTAATTAAGTTTTTCCAAATGGATTAGGCTAGTATAAATCATTAAAACAGTCTATCTTATTGATTTTTTAGGCTTA
>JAXHTN010000089.1:0-8147 GCA_034190145.1 Halobacteriota archaeon
TATCCCTTCTGAAGCTCTTCTGTCACAGTATCTTCGGGAAGGTTGGCATTTTTATCGACCATCATCGCTTCATGCTTATAAGGATCGAACTTATCGCCAACAGCATCGATATGCGAGAGGCACACTATCCGGGCTCAATGAAGTCCGGAAAGAACAGCTCCACGAGCTACTCAAAGAACTAGATTCACAGCGACTTTGGTCTTTTGGTAAACCAAAAAATTTTACGTAATCAATGGAACATCTGTTATTGATTTCAAGAGCAATCCGAAAAAAGAATCCGTATGTGAGTTTTTATTTCCTGATTTGAATCCGATTTAATTCATCCGCAAGAGTATCAAACGTGTAATATCTCTGACTTTTATAGAGATCTCAACTATTTGATGCAATCGATATGTGATCTTTTTGAGAATTTTTCGTCACTGCTAATCTTTGCAAAAGGATGGATTGAACGGATTCCAGATAAAGATTTTAAGTATGAATTGTTAGGTTGTTGAGTATACTATTTATCCGCTTATAATTTAATACATAATTAGTTGGGAGATAGTGGAACAATAATATTCATTTCCGAATCTTTGATTACTTTGGCATTTACCCCATATACTGACTTTATATTCTCAGGGGTTAAAACTTCTTTCCCTCCAACGGCAAATATCCTGCCATTCTTTAACATGATAATATTGTCACAATATCTAACCGCTATGTTTAGATCGTGTATTGATAGGATGGCTGTTACACCAACGCGGGATTGGTCCCAGATAATATCCATCACCTCTAATTCGTGTTTTAGATCGAGATTTGTAGTGGGCTCATCTAAAAGTAGTATCTCGGGTTCTTGAGCCAGTGCTCGTCCGATAATGACCTTCTGTTTTTGGCCCCCGCTCAATTGATTAACATCCCTCATTGCTATATCTTGGAGATTTAGACAGTCAACGATTTTAGATACTGTATACAAGTCTTTACTTGTGGGGGCCCATTGTATATAGGGCTTCCTTCCCATCAATATCGTGTCGAATACGGTCCTTGGAAAACGCCCACCATCCATCTGAGGCACATAACCCATATTTTTGGCAATATCGTTGTTAGAGAGTTCTTTCAAGTCCCTACTTTTCACAAGGATCGATCCTTTATAGGGCTCGAGGATTCTGTTGATGCATTTCAGTATTGTGGTCTTTCCAGAACCATTGGGACCCATGATGCCCGTAACCTCGCCTTCCTTGATCTCCATACTCACATTACTTAAAATATCTAAACTATTGTACTTGAATCTTATATCCTTTATCTCCAATATCACCAATAATCCCTCCCTTTGACCACTAAAAATATGAATAGCGGGGCTCCCAAAAAAGAGGTCAGTATCCCTACTGGAAGTACCACAGGAGCTATTACTAACCTGGCCATTGTGTCTGATAGAAGAAGAAGGAGTGCACCGCAGAGTATCGACCCGACCATCATGAATCTCTCGTCTCCACCAATGGCCTTTCTAACAATATGTGGAACCACTAACCCCACGAATCCGATTATCCCCACAAAAGAAACTATCAAGGCCGTTACCAGTGAAGCTATCAGCAATCCTACAATCCTTACCCGCTCCACATTAACGCCAAGGCTTTTAGCGGTTTCCTCACCAGCATCAAGGGCATTGTAGTTCCAGGAATTGTATGTGAAATAGATCAAAGCAGGCAATACAATAGCAGACATCACCGAAAGTTCCTGCCAGGAAGAACGCCCCACATCTCCGAAAGTCCAAAAGATGATCGATGATAACTGTACATCATTTGCAAAGTACTCTATGGCAGTGGTTCCAGCTATGAAAAGTGAGCCTATGGCTACACCGGTAAGTATCATTGTTTCAGGAGATGCACCTTTGACTCTGGCAAGAAAGATTATTACACAGGTTGATATCAATGAAAAAAGAAAGGCCGATATTGTGATGATATGAATGTTGTTTACATAGACCGCATCCGAGAATGCACTTTGATGACTGCCCGCACCAAGAATTACAATGGCAAATGCGGCCCCAAATGCCGAAGCATGGGAGGTACCAAGTGTAAATGGAGAACCGATGGGATTTCTAAGAATACTCTGCATAGCCGTGCCGGACACTGCTAAACCCATGCCTGCAACTATGGCAGTTAGTACCCTTGAAAGTCTAATATTCCATATAATTACTTCTGAAATGCCATCTCCTTGAGTAAAGAGAGTGGATACAACATCCCGAATGGGGATCTTTACAGAGCCAAAGGATATAGAGATCATGGCAGATATTATTATGGCCATAGTCATGAAAATTAGGAAGAATACTCTTCTTTTTACGTGTTTATTGTACTCTTCCAGTGCCTTAGATTCTAATTCCATTGTTATACCTTTAGATTTTTAACTATAGCTCCATCTTTTTATATCCACCAAACATCTCTTCCATGTCTTCATATACCTCCGTACCAAGCATTTCCATGTATATCTCATCTGCCTCCTCCTTTGGATCAATATCCTTGAACTCATCGGGATAGAGTACAGTTCCAATATAGTATGCATTTGCCAGAGTTGTCCCAAGATTGGCAGTGTACCAATTGTACGGGAGCACACAGTATACCTCTTTATTCTTGATGGCATCCAAATTATAATACGTTGAATCCTCGAGTTCCTCTATCACTAGCGTGTATCCTCCCTCATCCACAAATATAACACCCGGGTTCCACTCAAGCATCTTCTCTTTATCAATGAAAGCATGTTCTGAACCCACTTCACCAGCCACATTTTTGGCGTGGATGAACCTGAATGGAGAATATGTAGGTTCCGTGGAAAGTATTCCATGAGCGCCTCTATATCCAATTCCTCCAACATAGCAACTCGGTTTATCCGCATCAGGTATGTCTTTGGTCATGGAATCCAGTTCCGATATTGCATCATCAATAAAGCTTATCAATTCCTCGCCCCTTACTTCCTTATCCATAATCTTTCCTACGAGACGAAGTGCACTATAAAAGCATTCTCTGTTATCGCTTAAGTCGCCGTATTCTATTGCCACCACCGGGATTCCTGTCTTCTGCTGGAGCTCATCAGCATCTTCCTTAGTAGCGTAAGTCCAGAATATTACATCTGGTTTTTGGACAGTTATGAGTTCCGCATCCCCTCCGTGTATAGGTCCTATGGATGGCAAATTCTTAAGTTCAGGATGTGCATAGGTATAAGGTTTTCCATCTTCCAATTCGATCTCCTCAATGCCAACCACTTTGTCTGTACATTGCATGTACACCAATAGTCTTAGCGCCCCGGACTCAATACCCACCACCCTTCCAATATTGATGGGTACTTCCACATTTCTTCCCAGCATGTCGGTTATTGTCTGGGTCTCTATTTCTGTTCCATTATCGATACATCCTGTGCTCAGGACAGATATCATTAACAAGATCAACACAGTTGACAAAAGAACTGATTTTTTATTCATGTCTACTATCCTCCAATCATTCAAGTGACCTTGAACATGGTATACATACACTCCTTCCATCTTTCTTAACTATGCAAGTGGCCATGGTTGGCTCTCCACATTCTTCACATGGGATGCTTTCCAATATTTGGGCTTTTTGTGGTGGTTCCATATCTACCTCTTTTTTGTAGAATATCTCCTCTCCATTCTCCAAAATCTCTCGGGCCAATCTTATTTGGTTCTCCCAGAACTCAGTCAATTCATGCTCGTTGGCACTATCGTTTCTGACTTTCTCGAACAATACTCTCATTCCATCCCGATCTTCTCTTTCAAAAACTGTGGGTTTTAGCGATAGCCTTAGTGCACTGCCGCTTTTCCGATTGTAGAATGTGAATACTGATTTGCCATAGTTGTTATAGATCAAGTTTCCTTTCCCAAAGGTACAACCCGTAATTGCTTGTACAGCATCCACTCCGCAAGCATTATTCTCCACTATGGCCACTAGCTCTTCGTCCTCTGCCCGTCTTGCATCCCTAAGGGCTATTTTACTTGCAATAATACCAATAGCCAACCCCGGACATAAATGCCCATGAAACTCTGCAGATTTTTTTGTTTTTTCGAAGATGTTATCGTCTATATCATTCAACTCTCCAATATATGCCAGAATTTGCTTTAGCCTTTCTTCGTTTTCCTGAGAATTCATAAATTAACAACTTCCGATTTATTTTTGATTTTTTATTACTATAAGATTATTAATTACATAAATAGTAATAAAATATAAACATTTCGTATTACTGTTGTACTCTACTTGCTAGGTTCTATTTCATCTTTGACACATAGCATCGCAAATTTCTTCAAAAATTAAAACCAAGGATCAGGGCTCTATAAATGCTATACTCCGACCATATCCTAAAAGGTTTAATTTTAATCTCGTTTTTGAGCGAATTCATTATCTTCATAACCTACTCATTCTTGCGGTATGTCTGAAGTGCATCTTTCAGTGTTGAATCTTTGTTAGAAACGAGGTAGAAAATCCTTCACTACCTGTAATTGATGCTGCTTCCAGGATTGCACAGGCCTCCTCGTCGCTAAGCGTTGCAAGCTCCATTTGATACGATTACTCACAATCAACCGGAGGATTAGTGATATGTATCGTTTTGGTAATCCTCGATTATTCTCAATGGATTGCTTAATAGCATCGGCTTCATTGAAGCGTCTCTGGACCTTTCTTAGCTTGGATGAAATACAAGTAGAGCTTCCGTTTTGTGGAAGTTCCCCATCCTGGTCTTTTCATCGGTATTGTTGATGTGTCTTGCTGTGAGCTATTTCAGATTTGAGTGATCAATGCACTTGAGGATCTCTTTACTATTTACACCCTGATCAGACACGACCATCGATCCTTCACACAAACGGCCCATGACCCGGGCAAACGTATCATCGAAGTGAACCATATCAGATTAACCACAACCATGAAACATACCTCCAAGCGTTCAAACATTACCATTACTCTTTTAAAGACTTTATCCGTGAAGAGATCAAAGTTGATGTCTGATGAAGCGAAGGAAACTGATTCGTCATTTATAAGAGCATGGTTGCAAGTTCCTCTGGGAAGGTGGAAAACACACCGTTTACTATAACCCATCAAACCTTGAGGCATCCACTATTCCCAAACCCTATGAGGAACAACCCGGATTCAAAACAGTATTTGCAATCACAGGGGTATTGGTGGTAGCATTTATCTTGAAAAGGAGAAGATAGAACAGATATCCATCCTATGGCCCTATTGAATGCCCCATTTTTCAAAATGTGGTGGCAAGGATGAGCTCAAAATGTCCTTGCCACGTATACCACGGTCTCAGTCTTGGCACCACAGGCAATACAAGAACTGTCCCTCTTTTCATCTATCGATTCACCGAGTATATCAGCATCAGTTGCCTCTTCGATCTCTCTTCCGCAATCCTCGTTACCGCACCAAGCAATCCTTGCCAGATTCTTTGCAACTGCTTCTCGCACCTCTTCTAGGCTCTCACAGTCATGAACCCTCTCTCCAAACGATTCATTGCTCTTATTTTGAAGGTCAATCAGCATCTCATCGAGGATTTTTTTGACAGATTCTGTTATCTCGCCAAGTGGAACCTTCAACTTCTCTTTTGACCCCCTCCTTACAACCACTGCTGAGCCAGATTCAATATCTCTTGGGCCGATCTCTATTCTGAGGGGAACGCCTTTGAGCTCCCATTTATAGTATTTTGCACCCGGACGTTCATCCGTCTCGTCCATCTCCACTCTGAGACCGGCGCTCTTTAGATCCTCAAGCACCTTCTTGCAGGTTCCAGGTACATCAAGGGCGGTGTCAGAGAATACAATCGGTATGATGACAACCTGAACAGGGGCGACTTTTGGAGGTAAGATAAGGCCTGTATCATCTCCGTGTATACTTATGAGGGCAGCGATACACCTCTCGGAGATACCATAGCAGGTCTGATTTGCATACTGCTGCTCACCGTTCACATCCTCGTACTGGATGTCAAAAGTCTTCGCAAAATTTGTACCTAGGTGATGGATCGTTCCTATCTGAAGCGTCTTTCCGTCAGGCATAAGTGCGTCGAATGCTATGCTGTAGTCCGATCCTGGAAATTTATCCCAACTCGGCCTCTTTGATATGATATGTGGAATGGCAAGTGATGTGAAGAACTCCTTGTAGATCTTGACAGCATCTTTTACCTGATTCTCGGCATCCTCCCAGGTGGTGTGAACGGTATGAGCCTCTTTAAACGAGGTTATCTCCCTGAGTCTTATGAGTGGGCGTGTGTGTTTGGTCTCGTGCCTGAATGTATTCACAATCTGATAAATTCTGAGTGGAAGATCTGCGTGTGATCTGACCCATAGTTTGAAGATCGGATACATCGCGGTCTCAGAAGTCGGACGAAGGGCAAGTGGGATGTCAAGTTTGTCCAGACCACCTCTGTCAACCCAGTAGACCTCGTTCTCGAAGCCCTTTATGTGCTCAGCCTCTTTCATGAACTCGTTCTTTGGTATCAGAAGTGGAAACATCGTCTCAGAGTGATCGACATCAAGAAGGGACCTCAACATATCATAGACGTTTCTTCTCAATGAGAATCCGAAGGGATACCATACGTAAAGGCCCTTGACAGGGTATCTCACGTCCATTATCTCCGCTTTCCAAAGTATCTCGTTATACCATTCGCTAAAGTCATCATCCTTCATATGCTCTCGCCACCCGTGTGATTGTCAAACACGTTTTTATCAGTTGAAACTTCAAGATAGATATCTGTTTTTATTGAAGCCTCCAACTTTTCCCACCAAGAGGGATAAGGTCTAAGTAGCATGAAGGGGTTTATTGTCTTGGAGGATCATAAATGGCTTACTGTCCGAAGTGTGGTAAGAATAATGAGGATGATTCGAAATACTGCAGCGACTGCGGTGCATCTCTTAGTGGAAAGAAGGATTTCGAGAAAGAGTGGGAAGATCGGTGTGAGGAAGAATGTTCCGGTTCCGGATCTGAACACGGATCTTTGATATGGGGGCTTATTATAATATGCATAGGCCTCTGGATCGTATTCGAGCTCGGCTTTAGTAATATAAGCGGAGTTCCCGATTGGCTAAGAGATTTTGATATCTGGTGGATAATCCCCATCATAATCGGTCTATTTGTTATAAGCAGGGGAGTCAAGATTATATCAGGTAAGAAGTGAATCAATAGGCTTTGCAATCCCTGTTGCAGAGGTCGCAAATCTTCGAGTGGTCCCAGCTTGAGAGCCGTATCCTTGTAAAGAGAAATAGTGTAGAGATAACTATCGCAAAGAAGCCATAAATCACCCTTCCACTTAGCATGAAGGTACCAAGAACGATAGCGAAGATGCCTGAAACAAAGGCAATATTTGATATGACATGTAAAAGTGCAATCCTTTTTTTATAAATCGTCTCGATGTAATTAAGGATGATTACTACTAGCCCACCGGTCACGAATAGTTGGAGGCTCCTTTCTGGTAAGCTTATTTGGAAGATAAGAAAGAGACCCATGAGGATTATGGAGATGACAGAACCGATAGCAAGGCCTGTGCAACCGGCACAATATGTACCATCTCTTACCCTTAGCGTGTGCAACTCGAAACTGTCGCAATCCGGGTGATGGCCACTGAAATTAATTCCTTCATTTCGGCCCTTCTTTGAGATTGGTTCATCCCTTAGTTGCCATTTAAATTTTCTTAAAAGGTTTGGCTTGAGAGTAAGTATAAATCCGCATGAGCAGATGATGATAAATGCCCCCCCTACAAAAAAAAGATCCAAAAATTCTATCTCAGATGAATTGGAAGGAGATACAAACGCCATTACAAGTATAAGTATTATCCCAATTACGGAAAGGAACGTAAAATTGATAGCATCCCTTTTTTTCTTCAAATCATCATCCTCAGGTTGGTCAAGACCTTTTTCCCAGCCATGTGTCTGTGTATTCTTCTTTTGGTATCATTTTTTGAGAATATTCCGGAGATATTCCCCAAAATAGATCCGTAAAACTCCTTGTAGCAATCGTAAAGCTCTTCCTGCACCTCACGACGTGATAAGGTCTGCGTTGGCATTATCGCATGGACCATGTCATAGTGTGCATAATTTCTGTCTTCGATGAGTCCCTTCTTTAGCGCGTCCTCGTAGACATCAGTTCCGGGATAAGGAGTAAGAATAGAATAAAGTGCAAGACCTG
>JAXHTN010000009.1:0-19072 GCA_034190145.1 Halobacteriota archaeon
CAAGCCCTGCAAACCATCCTGCTGCCATCATTGGATTGAGAGATGTGAGCCATGCTATTCCAAATGCAGTAAGTATGGATAAAGGGTGACCTCTGGCAATAGCCGCACCTATCGCTGCAAGTGTACCGTTTATGACTATCCAGAATGAAAGAGCAATTAGGAGCGTATTGATTGATACACCCGACATCAGAATTATCCCAAACAAGAGTAAGACAAATCCGACAATACCGACCCCTAGGACCCGTCCAAAACTCACTCTCCTTTTACGGACTCTTCTGAGCTCGGATAATGGAGGAATTGCCTCTGGATTCTTGATATTCTTAAGTATACCTTCTTTGTGACCTGCACCAACAACTGCAACCACATCTTTATCTTTTGCGATATCTAGGATGTTAGACGCAAGATACGAATCCCGTTCATCGATGAGTACTCGGGCCATTGTAGGAGATGACTTCCTCAATTGTTTTACAAGACTTTCAACAACGTCCTCATCGGTTATCGTCTCAAGATCTATCTCCTCTCCCCCTCTAATAAATGACCATATGACAGCTCCAAGTAATCTGAACTTCTCAAAAAATCCCATCTCTGTCCAGAACCTTTGTAGTGTGACCTGAATATCTCGGTCGATCAATGCCAGTTCTATTCCCAGCTCTTCGGCTTTGTCAATTGCCGATATCATCTCTGCACCGGGATCAATTCCCACGGAAGCCCCGATCCTCCTTTGAATAAACGCGAGAATCGATTGAATGAGAAAGACGTACATGTTATTGCCACCCAGAACTTCCCTTACAGAGACGTCCCTTACGTCTCCACGCAGCGCCTTGAACCTTCCTTTACACAGCTCGACGGCGACAACATCAGGGCGCACTCGTTCAATGGTCTCATTTACCTCCTCTATACTCTTTTCAGATACATGTGAAGTTCCAACAAGTGTTATATTACCCATATCATCTCTCTCTTTTCAGTTCGATGGCTTTCATAAGGTCTGTTCTGGACAGGATCCCAATCATAGCTTCATTTTCCATTACAATCAACCTTCCTATGTTATTTTTTGTCATCGTCTTAAGTGCATCTACCGCATCGTCTTCTGGTGAGATACCAATAACATCTCTACTCATCACATCGGATACTTTCGTTGAATCCCTATCTTCCATTGAGATGTCCCTGATATCATGCAATGTGACTATGCCAAGAACCTTGCTTCCATCAATCCCCTCATCCACTACAGGATATCCCATATGTTTCTCTTTGAACATAAGTACCGTCAGCTCGGAGATCGACGCATCAGGTGAAATCGACATTACCTTCCTAGTGAAGAGATCTCCTACCTTCGTTCCTTCCAATGATATGTCAATGATTGTTGCTTTCTCTTCTTCAGTTGCCCCTATATAAATAAAAAAAGCAATTAGTATAAGCAGCGGATTGACGAGAAATCCAAAGATACCCATAAGCACAGCGATTATCTTTCCAAAGTATACGGCCCTTCTTGTTGCCTTGAGATAAGACATTCTCTTTGCAAAATAAGCCCTCAAGAACCTTCCTCCATCCATCGGAAAAGCCGGAAGTAGATTGAAGATGGCAAGGAACATATTCAAGTATCCGAGGATGAAGAACAGTACTGTTATTTCGGATACAGGCCCTGTGTAGCCCTCCAGTGTAAATAAAGTAGTGTAGAACTCCTCGAGAAGCTCGACACCGGACATTCCCTCAAGCAAGGTTGATGATAGGAGAAATGATGTAAAGAACGTCGTACCAATAGCAATACTCATCCCAGGACCTGCAAGCGCCATCCTTGACTCAACCCTTGGATCTCTTGGTATCTTCTCAATGGACGCCACACCACCGAAGATGAACAAAGTTATACTGTCAATCTTGATCCCATTTCTAATCGCAACAGATGAGTGCGATAACTCATGAAAGACTACACATGAAAAGAGGATTACAACAGTAGCAGTTGAGAATAGGTAGTTTGATTCCAAACCCTTAAATCCAAAAGGCACCGGACTCATCTCAGCAAAAGCAAATACAAAAAATGGAAGTATGAGAATAAAAGATATATGCAATTTTATCGGTATTCCCATCACCGTTCCAAGCTCAACCGAACCCTTCATAAGTCACAACATTGGATTGAGATAACATAATACTTCTTTAAGAAAGTCTTTCATGTATTGTTCTAATTTTATTTCGGTTCTTTGATATGAAGATAATGATTGCCGAGTACGCGGTCGGTGTAGGGGACGATTTATATATTACAGAGGGTATGGCGATGCTTACGACGCTTCTTGATAGTTTTGAGGCGCTAGGTCATGATGTAATTTTTCCTAAGAAGGTAGATGACTTTATAGAATATATTAAGAGAAACTCAGCAGATTGTGACTGTGGACTCGTCATTGCGCCGGACGAGCTTTTGTATGGTTTCACAAGTATTCTTGAAGAGAGTACTGTAAACCTAGGATCTTCACCTGCATCCGTGAAGCTTTGTGCTGACAAGAGGCTTACTTCTGAAAGACTTGGAGAATATGGTATTTCAACTCCCAGGGTTTTCGAGTCATCTCCATCAAAGCCTGTCAAAAAATATGTTGTAAAACCTACACAAGGATGTGCCTCAGAAGGTATTTTTATCACTGAAGACTTTCTTTTAAGAGATGGTCATCTTACGACAGAGTTTGTAGAAGGGGATCATTTGAGTGTAAGTATCATAGTTGGAGATACTACCCTCCCCTTGACGATAAACAAGCAAATAATCGAATTTTCCGATGGGATTGAGTATATAGGTGGTTTAGTTCCTTGTGAAGTTTCTGCAAAAGAAGAGATAATCGACGTAGCGATAAGATCTGCTGTTGCTCTCGGATGCAGAGGATACGTGGGAGTTGACATCGTTTCAGGCGATGAGTTTTATGTTGTTGATGTAAATCCCAGACCTACAACATCGATTCTTGGGATAATGCAAGTGATGGAAGGAGAGATTGCCGACCTAATTATAAGAGCGAAGTTTGGAGATCTACCGGAGGTAGTTGAGACTAATGGAGAGTTCACATTCCGGTTAAATGAAATGTTTTAATTGATACCCAAAATAAAAATTTCCGTCTGTTATCAAAAATGCAACTCTTCACCGGTGTCATCCAAAGCTTCAAGACCGACTATCCCCTCAAGACGATCCCTAAACTCATCTGATCTCAGAGTCTCAAGAAAGATCTGCACCTCTCTTTTTTCAATCTTCTGCAGAGGCACTGCGATATCATATATCTCGTCCTTTACGGGAATAAAACTCAGGTCATACAGATTTGCAACCGCCTCAATTCCAAGACCGACATCTGCCTTACCATATGCAACTGCGGCTGCGATTGCATTATGCGATTTAGCCTCTATCCCATAACCTTGGATACTCTTTATCAGCTCATCAAAACCGGCATTCCTTTTGGAACTCAATCGGTTAAGTTCCAAGTCAAGAAGAATTCTTGTACCTGATCCTCTGTTTCTGTTTATGAACCGTACCCCTTCACTTAACAGATCTTCAATAGATTCTATTCCGAGTGGATTTTCGCAAGCGACAATGAGTCCCTGCCTTCTTTTGTACCCTCTGAAGAGTAGTGCTTCATTTGCTAGATCTCTGAAGAAAGGTATGTTGTACTCACCAGTCTTCTCATCAAGAAGGTGCATTCCGGAAAGATCAGCCTCACCCCTTCTGATCGCAGCAAGTCCCCCGGTAGATCCAACATTTATCATCTTTGAAGCTATAGCTTGATCTTCACTTAGTATACCTACAAGGAGGTCAATTCCCAAGCAATGACTACCAATTATACAAAGATCGGCAGGCTTGAGTGTCTCTGTTGCAAGCTCCACCTCTACGACCTCTCCTTCAGCCACCATTTCTACATTTTCGGGGACCCTCACATATCCATCAGCATTCGCAAGCGTTGTGATTGCACCCGATCCGCTAAGTATTGGGTAAACGACGAGTGAGTCAAAAAGTGGTATCACATTAACAAGGAGGTACTCGTATCTCCCTTTTGCTGAGAATAGCTTGACAGCAGTCTTTGCAAAGACCTTCTTACGATCTTCAGTCGTCTTTGGTAGTCCTTGTATCTTCCTTATCAGAGGGGCGACAAATGTGTTGAAGACAACAAGCGCTGAGGTTGGATAGCCCGGTAAGCCGAATACCGGTTTACCCATGCATACACCAATCAGAACGGGTTTTCCAGGCTTAATTGCAACACCATGCACCAAAACCTCTCCGAGTTCGGCAATTATCTTGTACAGAATATCCCCCACACCCGCAGATGTACCACCCGAAGTTATGACAATATCATAATCCCTTGATAGGCACGCCTTCAGTTTTCTATAGATCTCATCAAAATCATCCTTTACAATGCCTGCATAGATGGGCTCTCCTCCGAGTTCCCTGATATAATCCGCGACGGCTCTGGCATTCACATCGTATATCTTTGCATACTCAAGCTCTGTCCCAGGCTCGATTATCTCATTACCCGTAGAGATTATGGCAACTCTTGGTCTTTTAAATGCGGGAACGGTCTTGAACCCTGATGCAGCAAGAACCCCAGTCTCACGTGGGGTAAGGCGAGTCCCTCTTCGCATGATCGTCTCGCCTCGCATAATATCGCTTCCTGCCGCCATAATGTTCTCTCCGGGAGCAACCGGCCTATATATCTCTATCTCACTATCTTCATCACCGGTGTACTCGACCATTACCACGGCATTTGCACCGTAAGGTATAGGTGCACCTGTTGCTATTCCCACACAGGTACCTCTCTTCACCGTAAGATCGCTATCATCTCCTGCCCTTATCTCACCAACAAATCTCAATCTCACCGGATTTTGATCATCAACATAAAATGTGTCTTCGGCTACGACTGCATAACCGTCCATGCTCGCACGATCAAAGGAAGGGACATCTATTTTAGAGACCAGATCTTTTGAGATGACCCTACCTAATACCTCGGCCAATCGGACTTCTTCTTCGACAGAAACGATATCAATAGCGCCTATTATCCTCTCTGCTTCCTTAAAGGACACTACATCCAAAAACTCTCTTCTCTCCATCTAAATCAGAGTAGATTTATTGAGTAAACGCCATCGCGACCCATAAAGATATTCCTTTCATGAACGACGGATTGAAATCGTAATATATATACTTACGTAAAAATGATAAAACTTGGTAAACTGACCGGGAGGACAGCTATGGGTGAGGATGATAGATGTTGCACATATTATACTAAAGACACAATGCTGCATAAAGGCAGTCCGTGTGAAGCAAAGATTTTGAGAAAAGAACCTATTTTATCTCCTGAAAAGATGATAGGGCATATTTCAGGGGCCAAGACGACTCTGGGTGGGGAGATCAAGGAAGGGACCCCATATTACCTATATCAATGTGAGAATGGTCACATACTTTATAGACCTGGTGATTGGGCAGATGTAGAAGAGGTTTCACCTGGCACCATAAAATCATCAAATGGTATAGTTAATAAACCACCAGCTTACGAGGGAGCGTGACCAGCTATGAAGAAGAGACCAGCACAGGATGAAAGCGTATTCACGCCATATTTGAGGAAATTATACGGAAGAACCGTTCTCGGAAGACCGGGCGATAGCAAAGAGGAGGCTGTCAAGTACACACAAACACTCTCTGAGAAGCTACATGCCGATTCACAGACGGAATGGATATCACGATTACATGAGTACACATACGGGTGTGAGACAATCTTGAAGGACGCAATGGAGAATGAAGTCACTCCTGAGGCCCAAGAGGAAGCCACAAAAGAGCTGACATTCGGTGCATACGCACCTGGTGTTTTCCCTGCAGTGCCTGTGATACCCGTAAAGATGGTTCCGACGATGTTGAATCAGGTCTATGGTCCATCAGCAGATGTATGTTGGGTCAATCTTGATGAGTTCACGATGGAGAGCCAATGGGTTAGCGGTTGGCACTTTGAGAAGGGAGTTCAGTCGATGAACAACCTCTGGTTCCTTGATGACGACTGGAAACTTATGCTTGATAGGAGACACATGAGAACCGGTGAGAAATTCAAACAGCTTTGCGTACAAAGGACCTTTATTGATGGCGCAACCATGGCATCTGACGTTCTTAAAGATATAAGAAATGAGAAAGATCCTGAGCACTCTGACTCGCCACTCTACTTCCATGGTATTGTCAACAATACAACCGTTGATGCACAGTACGGAAGCAGAAATGGGTTTGAGTTGGTCCATCTCATGAACGCTTATATCACTTCAAAGATAGGTTTCCCATATCAGACATACAACTGTTTCCTACCGATGCCCAATATGTATGATCTTCTGTTGCAGCTACCTGTCGAGTCAGTACCGCCACAGATAATGGGCCTTTATATGGGTACGGATAAATGGGTCTCATGCTACACACTGTCGCATCTTGAGACGTTACATGAGGTCTTCGGAGAAGAGATGATCCCACCGACACCTGCAGAGAGTATAAACTCCTCTATAAAGTATGGTGATGATATCTTCAAATACCCTGAAAGCTTCAAACAGTCCAAGTATCTGTACGGCCAGGAAGCAATGTGCAGAACACCGACAGAGTATCCATGTGCCCAGAAAGCAATTCCGACGATAATGGATGCAACAGCCGAGATAGAAACTGCACGAAAAGAGCATTCTGACTGGCTAGCTCAATAAATATTATCCCCCCAAAAAAATTCAGAACTCCGTGATGACCCCATTTGGGAGAGCGGAGTCGGCCTTTTGTTTTTTTCAAGTGATGAAGCTAGATAGTGTGCACTGTGTTGTTGATTTGAGATAATCTGCAAGCCCCCTCTCAGTGTAGCCAAAGGGTGAGAGTATGCTTGCTGCTGCTCTTACAAGATAGGAGACGTATTTATCCGCATCGTACTTCTCATCACCAGATGCAAGTTCCCACGCTTTGACCCTGTCAGAGTATCTTCTCGATCTTGAGTCGGTGATTATGTACCTTACAGATTCGCCGGGATTCTTCACGATACCGTATTCACTCAGTTGTAGAAGGGACGCAACATTGTTATTGAACTGTGCATAGTACTCAAGCTCCTTTGAGACAGTGGACCTGAATACAAGTTCTTCGAGCTTGCAGTCCCCATTCTTCAGCCGTACTGCATAGCTTTTAAGGATCTCCAATGCAGAAGGGACCTTTTCATAAAGCCCCTTTGTGTCTTCAGCTAAGGAAAGTTCCCTTAGCACGTCCGTCTGAGCAGCTTTTATTAGGGCACACATATCTCTTCTTCTTATCTCCACGCCCCTTATCTTCATCTCACCGGTATCAAGCAGCCCATAGTATCTGTTGAGCGCCCCGACGTTGTTGGTCTTGTTTAAGAGAAAGACTATCCATCTATAAGTACCTTCAATCTCTATTGGAAGACCGGTCTCATTGGTTATCTGCAAGATGAGATCTTCCGGGTCACCAGTAGGATCACAACTCTTCAACCACAGTGAGTCGACTATCCCATGCAGCACCTCGTAACCAAGAGCCTCAGAAACCTCAGTCGATTTTACAAGTATCTCTCTGGCATACGCATTTATCACCTCATGACATTCAATTCTTCCAAACCTTGCATTCCTGTAACCCGTGTAACCGAAGCATGTGACAAGCAACCACTTGAGTGCCTTTGACCTATATTTATAGGTGTCGTGATACTCCCGATACCTATCATCATGCATCCTCTTCTTATACTCACCCCTTCGCCATATTATAGGCTCAAGGACCCTTGGTATCAGACCTATCTGCCGTTCACAGATGTTATAGTCTATCACAGGAACGCTTTTTTTGCTATTGCAACAGTCACATAGGACCGTCTCGGGAGATATGTTATACTTCACCATGATGTTTGGAAAGAGCGATGTAAAATCTATCTCGATCACATCTTCGTGCACTCCGACGATTGGATCATAGATCA
The DNA here is from genome assembly GCA_034190145.1 of Halobacteriota archaeon. GTDB lineage: Archaea > Halobacteriota > Syntropharchaeia > DAOWMC01 > DAOWMC01 > JAXHTN01. The sequence continues at coordinate 7,926 of JAXHTN010000009.1, forward strand.
TAGCACCCCTGTCGGAAAGGAAGAGTTTTTCAGCGGTTTTGAAGTTCTCAGGAAGGTTCTTCTTCCACATCACGAGGGTATCTTCCTTCAGCGCATGGCAGATCTGCATAGCGCTTATGGAGGTACCTGGGGTGATTCTTGCTTGAGTCTGGATCGGTATTCTTGAAAGCCTTGCAAGTTCGACCACGCCACTAAGACCTGATTCTGCGTAAATGAAGGAGCTGGCTCTATCTATATGTAATCTACCCCTCAAGAGTTGTCTGGGTGGTCTATAACCGACCCTGCCATAACTGAAGTATGACCTGCCAAAGCTTTGAACCGTAGTATTGTTTTTTAACCGCCCTAGGTAGAAATCATCTGACTCATTTACTTCTGCTCTGTGGTACAGATATGGTAAAACAAAGGTATCTCCGCCATCGGTGTAGATTATATCAGGATCAAACTTGTTAGTCAGGTCCTTCAGGCCGGCCAAAAGGTCCGTCTCATCCCCACCCTCAAGAACGCAGTCATCAAAAGAGACACTCAGAATAGGATCATCAAAGGTCGGGATCTTGTCTTTCTTCTTAACCTCAACACCAACTTCAACGCACTTCAATGGTGGTAACAGGTAGTCTATCGAATAGATGTCATCAAGACATCTGAGATCGCCATTCAAGGTCGAATACCCCAATGGAAAGATATCCTTTTCAAGCATATACCTGATCGGGATGCTTATGTCTACGTTGAACAACTCATATAGTCTAAAGTCCCCCATCAAGTCGACCTTGTTTGCAAGTTTGAGGAGGGAGCGGTAGTCATTCAAAGAGACTCGTAGGACATTCTTATTTAGCCCATAGGGGCTGAGCATGTGAGATTCATAACCAAGATGATCTATACACCCCAAATCCTGTAGATACGAGTAGATAGAGTCTAGCTCTGATATTTCGGGGGAATATACAAAGAAAGAAGGATAAAAACCGTCTTCAACCTCTCTTTTTACCCCATTCTCCGTCTTGATCCAGATATCTATGGTGCTATCCTCGTAGTTGGCATCAACATCAAGAATCCAGCCCTCTACCATCCTTTCCGGACTCCAACATTCTTCTCAGATCTTCGATATCTTTCTCCTGCTCGAGCAAGATGGACATGAATAGAGATTCCATCGGATTTAATCGGAGGGCATAACCTGATGCAGAGCTATGAGACCTTGCCTTCTCCATAAGCCTATCAAAAGACTCTCTATCTTTCTTTCGGAGAGCTTTTCTAAAGTCACCCCACTCCAAGACCAAACTTTCAAGAGTGTTCCTATATGTTTGTACAGTACGTCCCATACCACTGCTCAGTTCCGAATTCTTCCAGAGTCCTTTGATTACAAGGTGTAAATTTAAGATCGATCAAGTCAACATCATCGTGATGTACATCCACGTTGTTATATAGGATCTCTTGGAGCGGCGATCGTCTGCTACTTCGCCTACTGTTATTTGTTACAACTGTGATCAGATCGCTTTCGGAAGTCAGATCTTTGATCTTTTCAAGTGATCTTTTGAGTATCGATTCCGCCTCAACCTTCCTCAGAGCATCGTCGAGGATCAGATTTGTTATGTTTGAGACAATCAAGAGGGTCGGATCGTACTCCCGTATTGCATACTGGAGCCGTTCGTTGATGATTGTGGATAACTGGTACGCCGTGAACGATCGAGAGACAAGTATCTTTGAGAGGACGTCACGTTCATTAATGCCCCTTCCCCTACACAGATCAGCCATCATGTATGGGTCAGTTGAGTTTCCGCCATCTATGTAGATGACATTGCTATCGAAGACTTCGACTGCCCTGACACAGAGTAGCGACGTGAGTTCGCCAATGAAAGAGGAGTCCCATCCATCTATGAGTGTGATCTTGGAAGATCTGAAACCACCGGTGAAATGATCGAACCTCGGCCAAGAGGTGTAAAGCACTTTTGAGGCTCGATCTATAACTGCACCTGTTTGGGGGGAGGAGGTACAAGGGTATGCTATGCTAGAATCTGATGCTAAGAGGGTATTTTCTGACATACCTTCAAATAGGAAGATAGGTCAAATATCCCTTTGGTAAGTGCGCGGTGAAAGTAAAGGGGAACCATTTTTCCCCCTTCAGAGGGTATCATAAGTCGATTCTGATACCACCGATATTCAAACCCTGTGACCCGGAAGTATCAGTTGATCCGGTAGGCAAGTAAGGCCTCAATGCTGCTGCCAAGCTTGCAATTGTCATCGACTGCAAGATCACATGACCTGGACCTGTTAGTGTTGTCAAAAATAGCCCTTCACCCCCGAAAAGAACACTCTTCACATTTCCTGCCATTGTGACATCATAATGAACCGTACTATCAAATCCCACTACAGACCCGGTATCCACTTTTATAACCTCTCCTGATCCAAGGTTTATATCCACGAAATCTCCACAAGCATGTATAAATGCCCTTCCCGTCCCACTGAGTTTTTCAAGTATGAATCCCTCTCCGCCGAAGAGTCCTGCACCGATCTTCTTTGTGAATGCAATATCCATGTCAACATCTGACTCGGCAGCTAAAAACGCATCCTTCTGGGCCATGAACTCATTGCCATTCAGATTCACCTCTCTGATCCTTCCTGGCACGTTACCTGCAAATGCGACAAATCCGCCTCCACTCGGCGAGAACTCTGTCATGAAGAAAGACTCTTTTGCAAGCATGCGCTTTACACCTTTCAATATGCCACCTTTTGCTTTTGTGTTCATCTGCATATTTGCACTCATATAGATCATTGAGCCTGCCTCTGCATACATCATCTCTCCCGAATCAAGCTTTGATACCAACATCTCGAGATTATCTCCGACGATTTCATATTCCATTTTACTCCTCCGTTCAGTCTCATTAATTTAAAAGAGCTTATACTTTATATAGATCAGATAATAACTCCAGTTAGATAAATGTTACGTACGTACAATATATCGAAATATTAACCTTAAATCAGTCCGATTAGATCTCTAATATTACCTCCGAGAAAGACGAAGATATATGAATTAAAGAGGTTGCCTGCAAAATTAATTGGGATAAAGTAGTATAGCCTCACGTTGAATAGTCCACAGACCAACGCGAGGATCGGTGCCGGAAAGATGAAGACAAATGCAAATGCTACGAGCACCATCAAGCCCCATCTATTCAACCATCCACTGATAAGCTCAAATCTGTCAGCTGATATCCTCTCCTCGACATAACGCATACCTAAAAACTTGGCAAGGTAATAGTTGATTAGAAAACCCGCGGTGTACCCTGTCGCTGCAACTAAAACAAGCGGAACTTTATCCATCCCTGAAATGGCTCCACTCAAAACAAGAAATGGACTGCCTGCAGGAATGATTGAACCTCCCAGTGTTGTTATGACAAATAGACCAAGGTATGCAATGGCTTCACGGTTAATTGCCCCTGAAATCACGCCTAGAGCTACAAGTATCAAGACAATAATTGAAGACCAAAGTAGCACTGATTTTCCCCTCATGCTCATCTGTTCCTTTCAATAATATTTCTCTCTTATCATTGATTCTCTCTTGACAACCGAGAACGCAGATTTGAGTATACCGAGTTGAACTTTTCAATATTTCCGAATCTGTCCAACCTCTCAGAGATGTTGAGTACCGTTCCCAGATCCATCTTATCAAATCGGGGATAATTGAGTAAGTTGTCGTAGTTCTTGGTCAGATGATAATGATAATGCCCATAACCGAAAACGAGCATATATTGCATCAAGTTGTTTATCCGTCTGGAGGAAGTATAGACTATCTGATCCTTGTCGTATCTGACCTCGACAATCCCTTCCCTGAAGAGTTTCACAGAGATATCGAAATCGTCAAGAATCGAGATGTTGCTGTGACCATTGATCTTGTCATATGTCTCTTTTTTTATCGCCATATTGGATCCGATCAACCAGTAGAAGTTGAATAGGTGGAATAGGTGATACCCCTTCCTCCATATGGCCAAAATATCAGATCTGATGTTCCCATCATAAAATAAGATCGGCCCGGTACTTGCCTCATGACAGATCATATTTCTTTGGACTGATTCTAGCCAGTTCATGTCATGCATCGTATCAGAATCGGTAAATACGAGAATGTCACCCTTCGATACGTTAACCCCATCCAATCTAGCCCCACCAATTCCAGGACTCCTCTGGTAGATTATCTTATCTGCAAAACCAGAAGCAATCTTGACAGTTCTATCAGTGGAATGCCCATCAACAACTATAATCTCATAAAGATCTCTATTGATACTCTGATTGAGTAACGAGAGAAGACATAGACCTATCTTCTCTTCTTCATTCAACGCTGGGATGATTATTGATATCATATGAAAGTTCACCTCTGCACATATATATTGGATAGATAGAAAGGTAAGCAAATCCGATTAAAGTAGGAATAACACCAAAATTATAGACTTGACTCGAGATAAATAAACAAATAATAGACAAAATAACAAAAAAAACAAGTAAAACCCATCCATTCCTTCTACCAGTCATTACAACCGTAGTCTTAGTATTACCCATATCCATACGGTAGTCATTGATTTGGTGAGTGAGTAAAGCTTCGCTTCCGAGTGCCATAAACAGGACTAATATTGGAGTAGCATATATATTAATTTTGCCCCCGGCAAGCGTGAAGCCTGCCAAAAAGGGGAATACTCCTGTCATAATTCCATGCGCTATTACGTCTACCAAGTAGACCTCTTTTAGCCTAACATGCTCCTCTGAATAGAGAGTGAAAAGTAAGATGCTAAGCGATGTAAATAGGAGACCGTAAATACTCAGTGATGCCGAAAGAATAAGTGATATGAAGACAAGAAGAGTGCAGAGTATAAACGTACCTCTAGTCGTGACATCACCAGATACGAGGGGATTCTTTTTTGATTGAATCTTTCCTATGTGACTTTTATCAAGCTCGTAGTCATAATAATTGTTTATAACAAAGCCGTATGAAGTGGCACAGAAGAATATTATAAACACAATTAAAAGCAGTCCAAGATCAACGGCTTCAGGACCGGCAAGAACCACTCCTGCAAGTGGAATGAAGGGATAAAACTTTATCCAATCGGGAATCCTAAGCATCCGGATATAACCAGCAAAAGCCATGTGTTGTAACTAATATAAACTCTTAAAAATATAAAAGTTGGGGGAGATCTTCCCCCTCAGATGAACAGAGGAGCAAAAACCAACGCTACAATGGTCATCAATTTGATCAGTATGTTGAGTGATGGTCCGGATGTATCCTTGAACGGATCGCCTACAGTATCACCAACAACCGCATTCTTGTGAGTCTCTGAGCCTTTACCGCCAAAGTTGCCGGCTTCAATGTACTTCTTGGCGTTGTCCCATGCACCACCTGCATTTGCCATCATAACAGCAAGCAGAAAACCGGTAACAATAGTCCCTGCAAGAAGACCACCCAGTGCTTCTGCGCCGAGAGCTACACCAACGACAATAGGCACAACTACAGCGAGAACGCCCGGTACAACCATCTCCTTTAGGGCTGCGTTTGTTGATATCTTAACACATTTTTCGTAGTCGGGTTTTGCTTCTCCTTCCATAAGTCCGGGAATCTCTTTGAACTGCCTCCTCACCTCATTGACTATCTCGGCAGCAGCCCTTCCTACAGCACCCATTGTAAGTGCGGAGAATACGAATGGTAACAGCCCCCCTATAAAGAGCCCTATCATAACCGATGGTTCCATCACGTCGATACTCAATTTTATACCACTCAACTGCTCGATCTTTCCGGAGTATGCTGCGAATAGCGCGAGAGCAGTTAAGGCTGCCGAACCTATGGCAAAACCTTTACCAATGGCCGCGGTCGTGTTTCCTACGGCATCAAGAGCTTCCGCTTTTTCTCTGATATCAATTCCCATTCCGGCCATCTCAGCGATTCCAGCAGCATTATCGGCAACAGGTCCGTAAGTATCTGTCGCAAGTGTCATCCCAAGTGTTGAGAGCATACCGACAGCAGCTATTGCTATCCCGTAAAGGCCTGCAAAATGGTAAGCGAGGAAGATGGCGGCACAGACTGCGATTACAGGTACAATGGTACTGAACATTCCTACCGCAAGACCCTCGATTATATTAGTCGCGGATCCTGTCTGTGAGACCTCGGCTATCCTCTCGACAGGTTTTCCCGATGTGTAGTACTGAGTTATCAGTCCTATCACAATACCTGCAACAAGACCTGATATTGTTGAATAAAATATCCCCATCGCTTCGGGACCTAAAAGAAGATAGATCAGTAAGAAGGTTATAACTGCCATCAGTGTCGCAGACGAAAAGACACCTCGATTCAGAGCTCCGTGAAGATTTTGGGAGTTTCCTGTTCTTACAAAGAAACTTCCCACTAGTGATGAAAGTATACCTACACCTGCAAGTATCAGAGGTAGTGCTACGGCGTTACTACGATCTAGAGAGTAACCCCCAATCATCACACCGGCAACACCGAGGACCATCGTAGCAATTATCGAATCAACATATGATTCGAAGAGATCAGCGCCCATTCCAGCAACATCGCCAACATTATCACCGACGTTATCTGCAATTGTTGCAGGATTTCTCGGATCGTCTTCCGGTATTCCAGCTTCGACTTTTCCGACAAGATCAGCCCCCACATCTGCACCTTTTGTAAATATACCACCACCAACTCTAGCAAAAAGGGCAATGGAACTGGCTCCAAAACCGAATCCGAAGAGTAAGTTAGGATCCTTTAAGAAGTAGAATAGAATACTCACACCGATTACACCAAGCCCGACAACACACATCCCCATGACTGCACCTGACGAGAATGCAATTCTAAGGCCCGAGTTCAACCCTTCCTTACAAGCATTTGCAGTCCTTGCGTTTGCTGCTGTTGCCACCCTCATACCTATGTTTCCGGCAAGTGCAGAGAAGAATGCACCAATAACAAAGGTCAAAGCCATCGTCGGACCGTCTTCAAGCGCGAAGGCAAGAACTAAGGCTAGTATTAAGACAAACACAATCAACGTTCTATACTCTTGGTTCAAAAAGACCATGGCACCATCGTGAATGGCCTTTGATATCTCTTTCATCTTATCCGAGCCAATTTCTTGCCGTTTTATCCTTAAAGAAAGAATCCCTGCAAAGATTAGGGCAAGTATAGCAGAAATTGGTGCTATCAATAGTAATTCCGATACCATATTATCCTCATATAACGAAATTTACCTGAATGTCATTCTAAGAGATTAAATAGATTACGGTCATGGATATCAAGATTAACAATCAACCTGAATAGCCAGTTTATGACGTTAAGACATAACTCCAACAAGTTCGACCAATTTATCACGGATCTCATCAGGCGTCATGATAAAGTCCACATCCCCGGTTGTAATTGCCGCTTTTGGCATAGAATAGATCACACAACTATCCTCATCCTCGGCAATAGTGGTACCACCAACATTCTTGATATGAGAGATACCTTCAGCGCCATCCCGCCCCATACCAGTTAAAATAACGCCAATGAAGTTCTTTCTAGACATCTTAGTGATAGACTTCATCGCAACATCAATAGATGGTCGAACAGAATTGACTTTTTCACCTTCGCAAAGCTTTATAATTCTGTTTCTATCAAGTTGAAGATGGATCTCGCTAGGTGCGATGTAGACATTACCCGCTTCTATGGAGTCGCCATCTTCTGCAATCTTTAGAGTCATGTCCGTATGCAAACCTAGTGAGTTCCTCAATGAATCGTTGATGAACTTTGGCATATGTTGGACCAATATGACTCTTGCATTCAATTTTGGCATATTTAAAAATAGCCTCCCAAGTATCTTAGGACCTCCCGTAGATACGCCAATTATAATAATATTATCTGGAATGATTTTACCACCACGACGTATATCAAATTAAATTAGTTTAAGATATTCCCTTATGTATGTCACAAGTTCTTCCGGATCGAATGGTTTGTTGATGTAGTCGATTACGTACTCCTGAAGCCCTTCCATCTTTTCACCAGGCGTGTCTTTTGCTGTAAGCATGACAATAACATTTCCTTCAATAAGCCCCTCATCTACTAAACTTTTTATGGTGTCCCATCCATCCATACGAGGCATCATAATATCCATAAGTATAACGCCTCTGAATCCTTTTTTTAATTCTTCGATGCACTTCATTCCAGAATCTACCGTGAGAACTTCGAATCCTTCCGGTTCCAAAAGTACCCTCACTGCGATCAATATAGAAGGTTCATCATCCACAATCATCACAGAATTCTTACCCATAACCATGCCCCCACACTATCAATACTACTCAACATCTTCAATCATACCTATTTTAATCAATTATATATCAAATTTTGCACAATACCCTCAATTCTATGGTATTTTGAGAACAAAAGTTGAGCACTACCTTCAAAAGAGACGCAATTTATTCTAAAGTCGTGAAATTGAAAAATTTTTCGTCGAAACGACAGGATGTGAATTTTGAGTTATACCGGGAAATTATTAGCCTCCTTTGCTGCTAAAAATAAGTTTATGGCGTGTCTTGAACGCCTGAGAGAATGCTTCATGAAAGTCATCGATGCAGCCAATCTGGAGATCTAGAGGATATTAATTAAGGACTGAGAAAGAAGTCACCTAACTCTCAATTCTCAGATCCTTTGCAAGAGAGTATAACTCCTCTGATGCGTTCATAAGATCCTGTGCACTTTCAGCAACAGCCGACATACTTGAAGATAGTTCTTCGATAGAAGCAGCACTTTCCTGAGCGCCTGCGGCATTGTCCTGTGCAGCAGTCGACATTGTTGAAATGGCGCAGTCCATCTGCTCGATCAAATTTGGAATCTCTTCAAATGAACGTACTGCTTCTTGAATGGCGTTTCCGGAATCCTTTATCATACGGGTGTTGCCATCCATGTCTTTGACAGCGGCATCAATTCTGCTCTTCATTATGTTTATGACTTCTTCGATCTTCTCTGTCGATTCTGATGATTTTCCTGCGAGTTTTCCAACCTCTTCGGCGACAACGGCAAATCCACGACCTGCATCCCCGGCTCTTGCTGCTTCAACTGCCGCATTGAGTGCGAGCATATTCGTCTGTTCCGAGATACCACGTATCACATCCACAATTTTTACGATATCTTGAGATGATGCACCGAGTTCCTTAATCGCTTTTGCACTTTGATCGATAGCTCCGGTAATCTCATCCATCTTCTTTACAACAGATCTTGCAGATTCCGCACCCTCTGCACTTACTTTGTTTGTATTCTCGTTTTGTTTTTGTAGTTCTATCAGATTTCCAGAGACGGTTTGAGTATCATTTGTGATACTTTGAATGACTGAAGCCATCTCCTCAGATGCAGCAGTCACCTCTTCCGAACTTGAGCTTAGTTCCTCTGCATTACTTGCAAATTGATTTGCTTTTTCTAAGAGTTTTCTTGCAAGTTCTTTATCCGCTGAAATATTCTGAATGAGTTCAAAGCCACCAACAGCATCTCCATTTGAGTCTAATAATGCATTGCAACAAGCTCGTATATCTATCGCTTCACCCGCTCTGTTTGTAGCAACGGTCTCACCAACAATCGCTTCCTTGGTCCGCATACAATTTATTATAGTACATTGAACCGTGTTACAAAGAGGGGTCTTACAGACATCGGCACAGGTCATCTTTCCGATAAGTTCATCTTTTGAATACCCCATTGCCCTCACGAATGCGTCGTTACAATCTGTAATTACCAAATTTGTATCGGTCAAAAAGACAGGATCAGTTATACCTGCCATGAAGCTAGAATGCTTTGCTTGATTGTCTTTATACTCCGTCATATCCTGAATGAGCTCAAAGCCACCAAAAATAGCTCCATTTGAGTCTAAAAGTACATTGCAACAAGCCCTTATCTCAATCTTTTTACCTGCTCTGTTTGTAGCAACGGTCTCACCAACAATCGCTTCCTTGGTCCGCATACAATTTTTTATAGTGCATTGAGCTGTTTTACAAAGAGGAGTCTTACAGGCATCAGCACAGGTCATCTTTCCGATAAGTTCATCTTTTGAATACCCCATTGCCCTTACGAATGCGTCGTTACAATCTGTAATTACCAAATTTGTATCGGTCAAAAAGACAGGATCAGTTATACCTGCAATGAGGCTTTCGTATTTTGCTTTGTTGTCTTTGTTGTTATTTTTTCCTGTACCAAGCATTTTTAGATTCATAATCCCCCTCAATCTTCAATTTGAATACTACTCATTACTTGTTTCTATTCAGTTTGTATATGCTCAAATATATAAAGATAATGACCCTAATTATTTCGTGTTACAGTAATATTTGTGTGCATTAAAAATAAGGACAACAAACAAGCGATCCATCTATAGCGCTTATTTTACTCCCACCCTGAGGAGCTTCAGCAAGACCATGACCCCCATCAAACGGATAGCTACTTACAAGTCCAACTTTTACTGTGTACTCTTAGATCATATGAAGATAAGGTCTGGTACGGATTGGAAAAATTTTACCTCCAAGACAGAACGGAAATATTTTAACTTTCTCAGAAGATAAAGAATGAATATGAGAGAATCAAAAAACGAACAGGTTCAAAGATTCCTCAAAGAAATTCTGGTATTTAATGAGGAGCAATTTGAAATTATACAAAAATTACGTGCAATTATTTTTGTTGTACATCCAAAAACAGACGAAAGAATGATGTATGGCGGTATCATGTTCTCGCTAGAAGATGATTTTGGAGGGATTTTTGCTTACAAAAAACACATTTCTTTTGAATTTAGCAATGGTTATACTATGTACGACCCAGATGAACTGCTCGAAGGAACCGGAAAATTCCGCCGTCACTTGAAAATTAGATCTTTGTCAGATATTGACGATAAAAAGGTAGATTTCTTTGTAAAACAAGTCGTATAAAATTATTTTTGGGGGGGTTTGAATGCCCAGGGGTATGTTTAGTGGCCCCTTATTAAACCTTATTTTTAACGGAACCAAGGTCTAATAAAAAATATACAGCTCTTTTGATTCTTAGTGTATATACCATATCGTAGTCAAGAACCCAAAGGCCCATTTTGTCAAAGTTGTGCCATGCCCATGCAAAAGCCAGAAGATTTTGGATTGAATGCTGATCGAAGCCAAAACAATGAATATTGCCAATATTGCTTCAAAGACGG
>JAXHTN010000090.1:0-8146 GCA_034190145.1 Halobacteriota archaeon
CTGACGTAGTAATTGATAGTAGCGGCAAGAATATCGACTCTGAAGACCTCACTTTTGATATAAACGAGTGGGATAACTATGCAATTGAAGAGGCAATACTGATAAAAGAGAAGATCGGTGGCACAGTGACTGCAATAACTATAGGCCCTGAAGAGTCAAATGAGGTTCTTAGAAGGTGTATGGCTAAAGGTGCAGATACTGCTATCAGGCTCACTGATGACGCATTTGAGGGATCTGATGGTTATGCAATAGCCAAAATCTTGTATAATGCGATAAAAGATATGCAGTATGATGCAGTCTTTTTGGGCGCTCAAGCAGGAGATGACGGATATGGTGTCGTCGGACCTATGCTTGCAGAGATGTTAGGTCTACCTCATGCAACACTTGTTACAAAAGTTGATCTTGAAGACGGAAAAGCTAAAGTTCACAGAGAACTTGAAGGTGGACTTGAAGAGGTTGTTGATATTAATATGCCTGCTGTTCTTGGTATACAGACTGGAATCAATGAACCAAGGTATGTCTCCATAATGGGTATCAGAAAGGTGGCAAAGAAGGAGATACCCGTCAAAGGACTTGGTGATATCGGACTTACTGCAGATGACGTTGGAGAAGCCGGTTCGAAGACAAAGATTGAGAGCATGTATATCCCAGAAGCAGGTGAAGTGGCAGAGATTATTGAAGGTACACCAGATGAAGCAGCAGGTAAACTGGCAAAGATATTAAAAGAGAAAGGATTGTTGGGGTGATCAAAGATGGAGATACTTGTTTTAGCTGAACATAGGAGAGGTGAGCTTAGGGAAGTCTCACTTGAGATGCTTAGCAAAGCTCACGAGATAGCTGAGAAGATTGGAGCTGAGACGACTGCTGTCCTGCTCGGAAGTGGTGTCAAAGACTTCGCTGATACTCTTGCAAATTATGCAAATAAAGTTCTTCTGATAGATGATGCAAAACTCGAGAACTTCAACGCCGAGTCATATCAGAAGGTACTTTCAGCACTTATAAATGAGCGCAATCCGGCAATGACAATGATAGGGCATTCAGCATTTGGTATGGATCTTGCACCGGCTCTTGCTGTTGAACTTGATCTGCCATTAGCCACCGATTGTATCGATCTGGAAGTCGATGGCAGTTCAGTATTTGCTATAAGGCAGATCTACAGTGGCAAGGTCAATGTAAAAGTTTCATTCAATGGTGCTGAGAAATGTATGGTCACCATGAGGGCATCAGCATGCCCGGTTACAGAAGGAATGCAGCTTGGAGGCACGATCGAAACTATCGACTCGCCACTCACGGAAGATATTGACTATAAAGTCTTTTCAGGATATGAAGAGGCAGCTGCCGGAGACGTGGATATTACAGTTGCGGACATTCTTGTAGGAGTTGGCAGAGGTATCGGAGATCCTGATAACTTGGAGATGGTTGAAGAGCTCGCAAAAGCAATGGGCGGAGTAGTTGCATGTTCACGTCCTGTTGTTGACAAGAAGTGGCTTCCAAAGGACCGCCAAGTCGGAACATCAGGAAAGACTGTAAAACCGAAACTGTACTTGGCTGTAGGTATAAGCGGTGCATTCCAGCATCTTGCAGGTATGAACTGTTCAGATCTTATCATTGCGATAAATAAAGATCCGAAAGCGCCTATATTTGCTGCAGCACAATACGGTATTGTAGCTGACCTGTTCAAGGTTGTTCCTGCACTAAAAGACAAAATAAACGAACTTAAATAAGTATTTGAAAAGAGATAAGGGAGAGTCTTTATTAAGATCTGACTCTCTCCTTTTTATAAAATATCAAAACCTATAGTTTGTTATAATGAGATCCCCTACTTTGTATCTCTTTCCATCGGATCTTACCCACCGCATAAAAACGAGTAAAAAACTACTTTTCACATCCTTTCCTTTATAGCAGGTGCAAGGTTAAATTAAATCAGGAATATCGATCCCATGAAACATATCTGCCAAAAATTGGTATTTCGATGACTTACCAAAATGGCTTGTGAGTTCGGAATAATATTCAATTTGGGTATCATCAAGAATTCTTCTTTTATTTTGTTTTGCTCGTTTGAAATCGTTTTCACATATATCCATGTTCTTTTTTGCAAGAATCCATACTGTCTTTATTTTTTTAAGATTTCCCGGTTCTCGATAATGTGAAAATCGATAGTTAAATATCATGTCGAATGGCGGCTAATTCATCAATATCTTCATCTAGCGCTCATTTAGAATGGGGTTTTTCAGCTGCTTTGCATTAAATAATAGATATACATTGTTCATCTTTTGCAAACACATCAATTTGTTTAGTTATGCTCGTATCATGCCTGGGTATTGAAAAAGTGTTATCTTTATCCATCTTGCTATAACCCATTCTCTTAAAAATACACCACACTTCTTCTTTAAAATCTGGACCGACATCCTTTAGTTTTCTTAAATTAAATTTTTTTACTTCTATACCCTGTTTTTCCCCACCTTCATCAGAGAAAGGCTGAAGATCCTGTTTTACAACCTTTTTATAAAAGTTTATTAAGCTTCTTTTATAAGTGATTCTGCTAGCTTGTGATCCGTAATCTCAAACCCGGACCCTCTTCCAAGGTATTTCGCAATCTCAAGGTACTCGAGAATACGGCCCACAACAGTGTATCCACAAGATCCGGCGGATTCAGATATTGGGCACAATCTTTTGAAGTCTTCACGGCTTATATGCCCATTAGAGATCTTGTTTTTAATTAGGTTATCTATCTCTAAGATTACAACTCTCTTCCTATTCTTCTTCGTCTGGTCTTTATTCCAGAACCAATAGTATAGGCAGTCTTCACCATTTGTATCCTTGCCCCAATGATCAAAATGATATGGGTCTCCCTTCTCAAGCTTCGGAAAGGTTGAATATTTATCAGGGATTATCTCTCTCAAATTTTTATCAAGGAGGGATTCGGCACTTAAAACCTCTTTCTTTGTCTTTTTCTTCTTGATGGGGGCATCTTTGGTATCACTATCTACAGCTATCTCGCCACAAATAGTATCGGCAAATGATTTAATATCAAGAAGACCAGAACCATTATTCACGTCTCTTTGTCTAAGGTGCAATTGGGCAACAGGCCTTTTTTCAAGGATGTCTTCCATCTCTTTTAATGATCTTCCGAAGCTTCTACCCGCGTAAGTGCAGAACAATGCGACATTTTGAATCTTGTCATTCTTCTGTTCAAGATATGCTCTTACTGGAGACGATATATTCCCTGTCCATGTAGGAGTTCCAATTATCACAACGTCGTACTTTGAAGGTTCCTTGTTAACTTTCTTGATAGATGCAGGTTTCTTTCTAATGGACTCGATTGCTGAGTTCAAAAATCCAAGAATCCCAGATCTGCCTCTTTCGTCTAATATTTCCTCAACGTCACAGTCGATAAGCTCGGAGATGGCCTCTGCAACTTTTTTCGTCGTTCCCGTTCTAGAATAATATACAAGAAGCGATTTCATCAATATCCCCTCAATTACTTCCAATTATGAATAAGCCTATACTTTGGGCCACTCACCACCTAAAGTAAATTTGCCACTTTAGTTGTGGCAGTGTATGAAAGTAATTTATCCTTCTCCTTTATACGTCTTTCCCTACAGTTAGGCTGAGGATCTTATCTTATCTGCTATAGCATCACCGACGTCACTAGTCGTTGAAGATCCTCCGAGATCATATGTCTTGACCTTCCCATCCTTAAGTACTTCTCTGATGGCCCATTCGATCTTCTCGGAAGCAGCAGTTTCGCCCAATGTATCTAGCATCATGGCCCCTGACCATATGGTTGCAATAGGATTGGCCTTATTCATCCCTTTGTACTTGGGGGCAGATCCGTGAATTGGCTCAAACATGGAAGTCCCTTCGGGATTGATGTTCCCACCAGGAGCAAGTCCCAGTCCACCCTGGATCATTGCACCAAGGTCCGTTATAATATCTCCGAACATGTTGGGGGTGACTACAACTTGATACCATTCAGGGTTCTTGACCATCCACATACATATTGCATCAACGAAGTTGAACTCGGTCTGTATATTGGGGTATTCACTTGCAACCTCTTCAAAAGTTTCCCTCCAAAATCCGTACATGTGCGAGAGAACATTCGCT
Source organism: Halobacteriota archaeon (assembly GCA_034190145.1). Lineage (GTDB taxonomy): Archaea > Halobacteriota > Syntropharchaeia > DAOWMC01 > DAOWMC01 > JAXHTN01. The sequence goes on from JAXHTN010000090.1 coordinate 4,108, forward strand.
TTATCAACGGAGGCTACACGCTCCTTTCCCTTCTTTGTAGCAAGCTCGAATGCATATTTTATCACACGAATTGCACCTTTCTTGCTGATAACACCTATTTGATAGGCTATTTCATCACTATCGGTTTCGATATCAAGCCCAAACTTAACATTATATATATCTCGGTCAACCTCGAGACTGTCTTTACTCTTACCCTTTGTTGCCCTTCCGCCAATACCTACGTAAAAGTCTTCTGTGTTCTCTCTTACGACTGTGAAGTTGATATCCTCCGGGCTCTTATCCTTGATGGGCGTCCAGACGTTGTCGAGCAACTGAATGGGCCTCAAGTTTATATATTCATCCATATAGAACCTCATCTTGAGTAGTATACCTTTCTCAAGAATACCGGGTTCGAGTCTTGGATCTCCAAGTGCACCAAGGTAAATAGCCTTATATTTTTTTAATTCTTTAAGGGTATCCTCTGATACAAGCTCACCTGTATTCAGATAATGGTCGGCACCGTGTGGGTATGGTATCCATTCGACTTCAAAGCCTCCAATATCAGAAACAGCGTCAATCACCTTTTTTCCTTCTTCTACTATCTCCGGACCAATTCCGTCTCCGCCAATAACAGGTATCTTATATTTGCTCATCTTGTCACCTTGAGGTATCTCTTATCTTTTACTCATTGGTTGATTTTACAATGGTTCCTTTCTTAGATAATATTTTACATTTGATCATATCTGTGTCAAGTATCTAAAAAGGATGTTATCCCATGCCGTTATAATGCCCAAGCAGGTGGCAAGAATAAGAATCTCTGAAAATAATACGCCCATGGCTATAGCAAGTAGTGCCATTCTTTTATTCATGCCAGTTATGAATGCAGCAACGCAACCCATCCATGTCCCAGCTCCGGGAGTCATGACAAAAAACACAAGTCCTATGGCCCCATAACTGTTGACGTATCTGTCACAAGAAGTCCTTGTTCTCTCGACTGTGCGTTCATAAAAACGGCTTCCTTTGAGATACGTGTCAAGTCTACTCAGGGATGTGAGAAGTATCGATACGGTAATAATGTTACCCACAACGGATGCAAAGAGCACTATTGTAGGATCCAGTTCTCTTGCAAGACCGAGTGGAACGGCACCACTGTGTACCATCGGACTCATAGCAAGCAGAATAACCTCTAAAATTTCGGAGAACAAACAAACAACTCCGAAAAGAGTTCACTCACCCTGAAATTCGGTTTCAATAGTCTCTTCAATCAACTCTTTCATAAGTTCAGTGAGCTTAAGAGCCCCTTCCTTCTCATAAGGTAGAGTTATGGACCATCTGGCCCATCTGGTTTCTATCTCATCACCATGTATCTCTTGTACCCAGTGCTTCTCCATGGATATGAATCTTCCATATTCTCCTTCTTTTATGAAGCATCTCAGAACCTGTTTGGGGGACTGATCTTCATTTGTTGTGAGAACCCTGTATCCGATATCCTTTATTGTTGTAATGGTGGCCATTTTACTCCCTTTTTATATTATTGTTGTTATATCTTTTCAGTTTATAAACCTACCGGCCTTCTGATACCACATCAGTTCCATTATGATTTCCGTTAACAGCATCACCGATATTCTCTGGTCTGTTGCCGTTTACAATGACAGTTGGAATGCCACTCCTTTCAATGATCTTTGCAGCTATCGGATCCATTATATATATGAAACCAGCTTTCATTTCACCACTCATCGTTATCTCTACGAGCTGGCTGGGGGTCACCGTATCAAACTTTTTTGCACTTGGATCCTTGTTTGGATCAGAGTCATAAACACCATCAACAGATGTCGCCTTTACGAAAATATCAGCACCAACATACTCTGCAAGAATTGCTGCAACTGCATCCGTAGTATAGCCAGGACTCACACCACCCATGACAATAACTTTACCTGGTCCCATCACCTTTTTTGCGTCCTGATAGTCTGTAGGTGGGTCGGGGTAGGCACTTCCTGATAGTGCTGATATGAGCAACCTTGCATTTATTCTTGTAGCATCGATGCCCATAAGGTCACAGCATACTTCATTGCTTCCGAAGTCCCGTGCGATTTCAATGTAACCTTTTGCAGTCTTACCACCGCCAACGACAACAAAAACCATGTGCTTTTTTATGAGCTTTCTTATCTCCCCAGCAACTGCATTGAGTTTGCCCTTTTCAGGGGGAGTTATAACGGATCCACCTAGCGATATCACAATTATCATTTTCTCACCTATTTTAATGGTTCTATAGGAATAAGTGTAATCACTCCTATGAGCTCGCCTTTTTTCACCTCACCTGCGATTCCAGCGACAAATAATCCATAATCTGCACTTCTGTCCTCTTCAACAGGCATGGATATCTCCTCTCCTATTGCAATAACATGCCCAACCGCATGTCTTGCATATGGCGAGAGAATCATCAACCTGTCTTTTGGAATTTTCACTTCCTCAATCTTTATAGGCTTAATTTCGCCTGCATAATACTCTTTACCCTCAGCTGCAATGAGATAAAGCGTCTTTCCCAGTACATTCCCAGTCTTAAAATCGAATTCACATAGGAACTTCTCATTGATTTTGCATCTGATCTCCCTTGCCCTATGAGCTACTGTTGGCATCTCTATCACGCCTCGGCTTTATTCTCAAGTGCTGCTTTGATCTTCTTGAGCCTGGAGAAGTTCTCTCTCTCCATCTCCTCGAGACGCATTCTAATATATTTGGCTGTCGCACCGAGTCTTGGTACAATTATATATTCAAGAGCATTGACTCTACGCTTGGTCTTCTCAACCTCTGTTGCGAGTCTCTTCACAGTCTCTTCAATCTCTGCCAGTTTAATTATCAGTTCAAGGGACTCTTCAAAGCTCTTTGCACATTCATCGACTGTAGCAGAGGTGTCCACAAAACCGTAGCCCCTCTGAGTAACATCACGTGTGACTCTTCCAGCTTCGATGAGAGGCACTTTTACACCCATGATATTCCTTGTATCAAAATCCATTGATACATCCTGGGCAGTCACAAGTGAGATCTCTTTAACGGATTCAACACCGAGTGTCGCCTGTGCCATCAAAAGAGTCTTGTATGATTCTTCGAGTTTACTCTCAACCTCGGATCTTATATCTCTTACTTCCTCTACAATGTCCAAGAATTCGGTAATCAAAGCGTCACGCTTCTCTTTTAAAAGTTTATGCCCCTTCTCAGCTAGCTTAACTCTCCTATTCAACTTCAAGAGTTCCATCCTTGTTGGGCTTATACCCTCGATTATATCTGGCATATGCTAATTCTCCTCAGTACATTTTTTAAGTCTGAACTCATGGCCCTTATACCTTTTCCTTCCATTTGCCGAATAGATATCCGTTACGTTTTAGCATATTCTCTAAAAGGAACAATTAGAAAAGAAATATAGACATTAAAGGTTTGTTTTTGGAGTAAAAATGAAGAAATAGTCAAAAGATTGAAACACCCACCAAGGAGAAGAAATGAGAAGTGGTCATTGGTGACAGGACAGAACTCTCGGACAAAAAGTTTATCATCTCATGCTACTGATTCATCAATGCCACTTTCCGAGTCGAAAAATTATGCCGATGTTACTGATACACAATTTTATCGAAGGGGCAAAGTATGAAGAGTACAAAGGATAAAGATGGGATTGAAAGACCGCCTATCAAAATCAAATATTCCTTTTTGAAGATTATGACTGGTTCGGACCTATCACGACGAAGGTTGCCACTTATGGTTGCAGAGAGTGTAAACCCCGGTCCTGTTATCTGGCTCACTGGTTGCGTTCATGGTGATGAAGTCGGTGGAATGGTTGTAATTCAGGAGGTCTTCAAGATAATAAGGAAGAAACACCTGCTAAAAGGTTCACTTTATGCATTCCCTCTCATGAATCCCATAGGGTTTGAAACAGGCTCTCGTAATATTACATTAAGCAAAGAGGATCTCAATCGCTCCTTTCCGGGTAATAAAAATGGTTCGCTTGCAGAGAGGATTGCTGATAGGATATTTACAACCATAAAAGATACCAATCCGGATCTCGTACTTG
>JAXHTN010000091.1:0-8062 GCA_034190145.1 Halobacteriota archaeon
CATTATTACGCCTGAAAAATCACTTTTAATGTACAAAAAAAATATATATGTGTTCATTAATCTGGGGTATTAGGTAGATATTTTCATCAAAAGGAACGGATAAAATGATAGAAGAATTATTTAATCCTGCCAATTTTGAATTCGGATTGTATACGGTCCAGAGCTCAATTGCATCTATTATCTTACTACTCTCCTCGGCTTATATCTTGTTTCAGAATAGAAAGTCTATGACGAACATAACCTTCTCTATTGCGTCAGTTTCCGCAGCTATTTGGCTATCAGGGTCGGCATATGTAAGTGCAATCACAGATCTGGAACTTGCTCTTTTCGTCTATAAACTCTTTGCCTTTTTTGGTGTTGCAATAATTGGGCCGAGTATCTATCTTCTAACAGTCACTACCCTAAAACTTAAAGAGAAAAAACGTGTTGTAATCTCTTATTATCTGGTTGGACTGATCTTTTATCTAATTAACCTTAACAGAGATTGGATTGCTATCGGTATAAATGAACATTCATGGGGTAATTTTGTCCAATATGGCCCATATAGTTCTGCATTTCTTGCTTTCTTCTTTCTTGTAATGCTCCATTCATTCCATCACTATTATGCCTATTTGAGCGGAGATATATCTTTAAATGAAAAAGAAAGGGTAAAATTACTATTTATTTCACTTTTGATAGCATATGTTGGTGCTGTTGATTTTTTAACAACATTTGAAATAAAAATTTATCCAATTGGATTTGCATCTATCTTGATCTTCGTTCTTATCAATTTTTACTCCATATCTACGTCCAAATTTATGCTAACAACAAACGAGACTTTTGATAGTCTGAAAGACGGCATCATAACTGTTGATAAAAATGGTAGGATTAAAGATGTCAATCGTTCTGCAATGAAAATGTTTGAAACGTCCTGGTCGTATGGTAAGGACATAAGTGAGGTATTCCCTAACTTGAATGAATATTTAGGGATGTTAAAAGACCCTTCTTGCGATATGGTTGATGAAGAGATACCTTTTGGGTTAATGAATCCCCGTGTAGAAGATGGAACGTTACAATTGACAATATCTCGGATTAGAAATGAGGTTAGCGGTAACCTGGGGATTGTGATTGTTCTTAGTGATATCACCGAACGGAAACGCGTGGACATCACCATTCGAGAGAGTGAAGAAAAGTATAGGAATCTTATCGAACGGGCAAATGAAGGTGTCATAATTATCCAGGATGGTGTCATTAAATTTGCAAATGAGAAGACTACGGATATATCGGGATTTAAAAAAGACGAACTGATTGGAACAAATTTTCTTAAGATACTCTCTAGTGCGTCCAAGCAAGATTTGGTAAAGAGATATCTTGATAGACTCGCAGGAAAAGATGTGCCAAAGCAATATGAGATTGATTTTTTAAAAAGAGATGGGAATACGATTGTTATTGAGGTTAATGCAGGAATCATTGAATATGAAGGAAGGCCTGCAGATTTTGTCTACTTGAATGATATTACTGAACGAAAAAGAGTAGAAGAGAAGATTAGAAGATCTGAAGAGACCAACAGACTTTTATTTGAAAATGCTGTCGATCCGATGCTTCTCATAGATGGAAAAGCAAGACTTATAAGAGTAAATAAAAAGATAGAGGAGATTCTTGGCCATAAAAGGGAGGATTTCATCGGAAAGAACATTTTTTCAGTTGGATTGATTGAAAAGAGTTCACTCAAGGTAATAATGAAAAACCTTCAAAGAAGGGCAAAGGGAGAATTTGTACCACCGTATGATGTCGAATTGATATCAAGTGATGGCGATGTGAAGGCATTTGAACTGAATGCTTCAAGGCTCGAAAAGGGTAACAAAAGAGCCGACATAATGGTCATTTTGAGGGATAAAACCGAGCGAAATAAGATACAAAGTGAGCTACGTGAGAGTGAAGCCAGATACAGAAACGTTCTTGAAAATATGGATTACGGTTATTATGAAGTTGACACCAGAGGCGATCTAACCTTCTTCAACAACTCTTTATGTAAAATTCTTGGTTATACAAGGGCTGAACTGGTGGGAATGAACAACCGTGAGTACATGGAACCGGATGTAGCTAGGTCAGTATTTAATAAATTTAATCAGATTTACAATACCGGAAAGACTGAAAAATCCTTCAGTTATGAAGTGATCAGAAAGGATGGGGAAGTGAGATCAATTGAGGCTTCCATATCATGTATGGAGGATGTGGCTGGGAATAAAGTAGGATTTAGAGGTATTGTAAGAGATATAACTGAAAAGATTAGGTTTGAAGAAGAATTTGCAGAATTCAGTCGGATAAACAATCTGATATTCGAAAATGCAGTAGATCCAATGATCGTTATCGATAGAAAAGGAAAGATCATAAGAATGAATCAGAAGATTGAGACAGACCTTGGTTATACTAAAGACGAGTATTTGGGAGAGAACTTGTTCAAGATCGGTTTAATTGCACAAGATAGCATAATAACAGCCATCGCCCAACTCCAAAGGAGGCTGCGTGGAGAAGAGTCCAAACCATATGAGATCAACCTGGTTCATCGTGAGGGGAGAGTAATACCTTATGAACTGAACGCTTCGTGGTTTGAAGAGGATGGAAAGCTGATTGGTGATATAATCATCATGAGGGATATCTCCGAGAGAAAAGAAGCAGAAGGGGCTCTTAAAATTGAGCAGGGGAAGTACAAGAATGTTGTTGAGAATATCGGAGAAGGAATCATAGTAACAAATGATGAAGGTTTCATCACCTATACAAACTCTGAAACAGAAAAAATACTAAGGTACGAAATAGATGGCTTAATCGGCAAACACATCTATGATATCACAGCGAGTTCTGCTAAAAAGATGATACTACCTCTGATGAGTGAAGTCTTGAAAAGCAACAACATTCGTGATTTTGAGATAAGCCTTCTGCGAAAAGATGGCACAACATTGATGGTTGAACTTACAATTTCACCGAGGCTCGAGGACGGTAAAATGACTGAGATGATGGGTATAATTAGAGACATCACAGAGAAGAAACAAGCAGAAGAGGTGATTGATATTGAACGTACGAAGTACAAGAACGTCGTTGAGAAAATCGGAGAAGGGCTCTTTGTCTCAGATGAGAACGGGCAGATAACTTATGCCAATCATATAGCTGAAAAAATTACAGGATATGTTGACGGTAGCCTGATCAATACTAATATCTTTGATTTAGTGCAGAAAAAGAATCGTTTTGTGTCTTTTTTAGGAATGAATGCATTATCTCGGGGTGAATCATTTAGCAACGTTGAGGTAGAATTTATCCGAAAGGATGGTGAAAAAAGGTTTATTGGCCTTACAATCTCACCACATTTGAAAGGTGGCAAACTTACAAGAGTAATGGGTGTTATCAGAGATATAACAGAAGAGAAAAGATCAAAAGAGACGATTGCTCTTGAAAAAGAGAGATACAAAGAGGTCGTCGAAAATATTGAGGAAGGACTCTTCAAGATAGATATGAGGGGCCGTGTTAATTTCATTAACCCTAGGGTTGCTGAAAGGTTGACTGGTTTTGAGATAAGCGAGATAGAGGGCAAACTCCTGACAAAACTGGTGCCAAAACAAGAGATAAGAAAGTTGGCCCCGGGCCTACAGAGTTTGGTCAGAGGCGAACCCCTCCGCAACTTTGAGACTCATATTTCAAGAAAAGATGGTTCCACACTACCCTCATTTATGTCTCTTACGCCTATAGTAAAGAACGGCAAAGTTAGTGAAATATTTGGTGTACTCAATGATATATCTAATGTAAAAAAGGCAGAAGAGGCATTGAAAGATGAGCAGGAGAGATACAAAACTGTTGTTGAAAATATTGGAGAAGGGCTATTTATAGCTGAAACAACTGGTAAACTTCTATTTATCAATTCAGAGGCTGAAAGGATATCGGGATATAATGCCGAGGATGTTGTCGGAAGGCCCTTTTCTGAGATATTAACAAAAGATGTCCAGAGGTCTGTTTTACCAGGAATCTCAAAGATGCTCAGAGGTGAATCGATTAGAAACATGGAATCTCATTTTATGCGCAAAGACGGAACTCCGATAATGATATCTTTAACATTAACTCCCAACATGAAAGATGGAAAGATTACAGAGATCATAGGTGTGATGCGAGACATAACGGACCAAAAAAAGGCAGATGATCAGCTCCTTACACACCGTGCAAGGTTACAAGAAAGAACAAGCCAGCTTGAAATGGCCAATCAGATGTTATCTCAATCAGAAGAGAGATACAAGATGCTCATAGAGAATGCCAATGATTCTATCTTCCATCTTGACAAGTCTCTACGTATAGTTGATATCAACAAGAGGGCAGTTGAGATGTACGGTACAAGTAAAGAAGAAATTATTGGAAAAAATGCTCTCTCTCTCGGTTTGATGCCGCAAAAAGGTGTTTTTTCAGAGTATATGACTCTCCTCAAAGATATAATGAACGGTAAATTGGATAACGTTGAAGGTGTCGAAGCAACTATTAAAAATAAGCGCGGAGAAATCGTATTCATCGAAGCAAATAACTCTATTGCAAGAGTAAATGGAGAGATCACAGGGATGCTGGTAATTGCAAGGGACGTGACAGATAGGAGGGTGATGGAGGAGGAACTGAAGACCAAGTACGATGAGCTGATTAAACGTGAAGAAGAGCTTCAGGCACTCAATGAGGAGATGGAAGCTCAAAACGAGGAACTTGGTATCAACTATCAGAAACTTCTCAACTTGAGTGAACAGCTGAAGATGCAGCAGGATGTCCAGAAGGCATTTTCAGGTGTTTTATCTATTCTCAACTCGACGATAAATCTCGATATCTTGCTTAATAACAGTCTAAATTCAATTATTGAATTCTTACATTGCCAGATAGGTGCCATATATTTATATGATGAGAATAGCGATACGCTGATACCACATGCAACGTATGGAATTTGTCCCGAATTCAAAGATAAAAGATACATGATGGGTGAGGGAACGGTAGGTCAAACAGCTCTACAAAAGAGTGCCCAGTGCATAGAGGATATTCCACAGGATACCAACCTTGTCATAAAGACTATAGTTGGCGATGTAATTCCAAAGACGATAATGACATATCCAATCATTTACCAGGATAGTCTCGTGGGGGTAATCGAACTCGGAAGTATCTCATACTCTATTAGGGAAGAGATGATCTCATACATTGACGGTATAATCTCTCAGATGGGTGTTGCAATAAGAAACTCGATAGCTTATGAAGATATTCAAAAACTTGCAGACGAACTCGACATGAAGAATAAGGAGATTCAAGAAGCAAATAGGTTAAAATCAGAGTTCCTGGCAAATATGTCTCATGAGCTTAGAACTCCGATGAACTCCATAATCGGATTCAGTAACAGAGTGATTAAGAAGTCTGGTCATCTTTTGCCTGAGAGGCAGTTAAAGAACCTTGAAGCGGTAAACAGAAACGCGCATAACCTTCTTGCACTTATAAACGATATTCTTGACCTCTCAAAGATTGAAGCGGGTAAGATGGATATATATTGTGAGACTTTTGAGATTCGAGAAGTCGTAGCTGAAACTGTTGATGCACTCATTCCACTAGCTAGTGATAAAGGATTAGAGGTTGAAAAAACCCTCGAAAATGTTACAGTCAGATCTGATAAGAGTAAAATAAAGCAAATTTTAATCAACTTACTAGGAAATGCAATTAAATTCACAAAAGAGGGGAAAATTAAAGTTTACTCCAAACATCTCAAAGATGGTAACTTTAGATTAATTGTAGAAGATACAGGTATGGGGATAAAAGAGGAAGATCTGAGTATAATATTCGATGAATTCAGGCAAGTCGACGGATCTTCAACCAGAAAAGAGGGTGGCACCGGACTAGGTCTTTCCATAACTAAGAGATTTGTCGAGATTCTTGGTGGATCCATAACAGCTGAGAGCCAATATGGCGTGGGAACCTCGTTTATTGTTACTATTCCAACAAATATAGAGCCAAAAAGAGAGGAAGAAGAATCAATTAGTAAAAAGGAAGATAACAGTGACTTTACAACCATTAAACATTCTATAGGATCAAAAAAGGAAAATTTAACAGTACTTTGTATAGATGATGAGAAAGATGTTTCGGAACTCCTAAATCAGTATCTAAGTGATGAGGGGTACAATGTGATCTGCACAAATAACGGTACCGAAGGGATTAAAAAAGCCAAGGAGCTGCATCCTGATATGATCACTCTCGATATCATGATGCCAAATGTCAACGGTTGGGAGGTGATATCAATACTCAAGCAGGATCCTGAGACCGCAGACATTCCAGTAATTGTAGTATCTATATTGGATGATAAGAAAAAAGCATATCGTCTCGGTGCAAAAGATTATCTCTTAAAACCGATAGAACAGGATGCATTGCTCAATTCAATAAACAAACTGTATATTGAAGAGATTAATGATATACTCCTGATAGAGGATGACATAGATTCTGTTAATCTTATCACAGAAACATTGAGGGACCGTGATATTAACCTAAGAGTGGCAAATAATGGATTTGATGGTATAAAACTATTAAGAGAGTTCAAACCGCAACTTATACTCCTGGATCTTATGATGCCAGGAATGGATGGATTTGAGTTCATAGAAGAGATAAAAAAAGTTAATGAATCGTCTGATATACCGGTTATAGTCCTCACAGCCAAAAAGTTAAATAAAGATGATAGAGAATACCTAAGTAGACATGTAAGTTCTGTCTTGGAGAAGAATGGTTCTGACATGCAGGATATGCTTGTTGAGATCTCAAAGATTATACGTCAAGAGAAGGAGGCAGTCAAGAAGGAAGATTTGAAGAGTATGGAGGTTCTGCTTTGAAGATCACAATTCTTGTAATTGAGGATAATCCTGATAATCTTGACCTAGTGACCGAGATACTTGAAGATGAGGGTTACACTATAATTGGGGCCGGTAGTGCAGAGGAAGGCATAAAGAAGTTGAGAGAATGCGAGATAGACTTGGTGCTGATGGATGTTGGGCTTCCTGATATGGATGGCCTTGAAGCAACGAGGATAGTGAAATCGGACAAAAGTTTAAGTAAAATTCCGATCATAGCCTTAACGGCATATGCTATGAAGGGAGATAAGGAGAAGGTGCTTGAAGCGGGATGCGACGGGTATCTTACTAAACCGCTAGATGAAAGTATCCTTTTAGAGACCATTGAATCGTTTGTAGAGGGGTAAATGAAGAAGATACTAGTAGTGGATGACCTACCGGACAATGTAGAACTTTTGGCCCAGACACTGGAAGATTACGATTACGACGTGATTTCAGCAGAGAATGGACGTGGAGCCATTGATAAAGCCACTTCAGAACTTCCGGATCTGATCTTACTCGATGTCATGATGCCGGATCTGGATGGATATTCGGTATGTGATATACTCACTTCAAAAGAAGAGACGTTGGACATTCCCATTATCATGCTCACCGCAAAAACACTCCCAGAAGACCTAAAGAAGGGATTTGATGTTGGTGCACATGATTACATAAAAAAACCCTTTGAGGAGGTCGAACTGATAGCCAGGGTTCAAGCGGCATTGAGATTGAAGGATTCAAGAGACGCGCTAAAAACGAAGAATATCGAGCTTCTCAATATGGCTGAAGAATTAAGTATCAAAAATAAAGATCTTGCCGGACTAATAAGGGATTCTCCTGTCGCAACTTTGTCAACCGACCTTGGGGGTAGAGTGCAAACATCAAATCCAAGTTCGATAAGATTACTTGGATATCCTCAAGAAGAGGTCATCGGATCAAGTATTTCAAAATTTTTGGAAAAAGGTGTTGATTATTCTAGTTTAGGTGATATGAACATGCATATCACAAAGGTAGATGGCACCAAGATACCTGTAACCGTCTCTACTGCAGTTTCAAGAGGGGGTGGAGAGGACAAAGGATTTATTATCACGCTCAAGGACTTATCGGAGTTGAAGGGGCTCATCATTCAGCCTGTGGAAGAGGAGGAAGAGTTTATAGATGGCGATCTGAAGTGCTTTTTAAATGACGGGATATGTTATATGATCGATAGCGAT
>JAXHTN010000092.1:0-7890 GCA_034190145.1 Halobacteriota archaeon
GGCGATCCGGTGCAGAGCGCCACGGTGAATCTTGATATAACTGTGAATTCTTTTAGAGAAACAGTAAAGTATATGTCATACTAAGTTCTACTTCAGTGAGTCCGATTACTATTAGTCTTTTATAATACTTTTTGGTGGTGATGGATTGGGATATTATTGCTCCAGATGTAAACGAGATGTTGAGATAGATTATGAATATCAAGGAATAAGATGCCATTATTGCGGCAACAGAATACTTATCAAGAAGGCGCCAATTACAATCAAGAAAGTCAATGTGGAATGATGGACGGTAAAGCCGAGATTGACATATGTTTGGGGGATAAGGCGGATATAGTTTATAACTCCATTATTTCCGAGATGGACAGCACACCTTCCCCGCGTTCTAAGACTGTTCTAAATTTACGTGATGGAAAACTGAAAATAAATGTGCTTGCTGACGATATTGTTATGCTTAGGGCAACACTAAACACCTGGTTGAGGCTTGTTAAGATATCGGTTGATATGAATGATGTTATAATCGATCTGTCGTAAATACTTGATAACGGTACTAGGGGGGCTAAAGTTAATGTCTGCCATAAGATTAAAAGATCTGGATTATATCGAGAAGGTCTTAAGCGAGATTCAACCAGTGACAGCTAGTCAGGATGAGGAGTATAAAGAGGCTGCTGTAGCCCTAATCTTAAAAGAGCGCGATGGGGACATCTCAATAATATTTATTAAAAGATCGGAAGATGAGAGGGATCCTTGGTCAGGTCATATGGCATTCCCCGGTGGAAGAAAAGACGAAGAAGACGAGAGCATAATTGATACGGTTATGAGGGAAACATTCGAGGAGACCGGAATAGATCTGAGGGAGGGCAAGATAATTGGCAGACTTGATGATGTTGTACCCTTGTTCAGAACTCCCGGAAGGAACCTTATAATTACGCCATTTGTTGCGTTTGCACCATCTGAGTTTGACATATGTACATGTGACGAGGTCGACGAGGTTCTGGAGATACCGGTATCAATGTTAAAGAAGAGAGCTATGAAAGTCCAATTTGAAGGGTCAGATCGTAAGATGTCAACCTATCACTACAAGAAGTATACAATATGGGGCATCACTGCGTGGATCTTAAGCCAGTTCTTCCAGATCGCAACTGATGATGAATCATCTTCGGAATCTTAAAAAGATATATTTATAGTATATCGTAGCTGGTATAGTTGATTGCTTTTAGTAGCTCCGGTAGTGTAGTCCGGCCAATCATTCCGGCCTTTCGAGCCGAAGACTCGGGTTCAAATCCCGACCGGAGCAATGTTATTAACTCTAATGTGATCTTACAAGATAAAATATATCCTTTATAAGGCAATATTGCGGGGTGGGTTGTCCTTCTGTGCTTGATTAGGATGACCAATACTTTATTTTGCATACGAGAATCAAAAGATTTAATAGTTTACTGATAGCTTTAAGGTTATCTGTGCTCCGGTAGTGTAGTCCGGCCAATCATGTGGGACTCTCACTCCCACGACTGGGGTTCAAATCCCCACCGGAGCAATTCCCCCATTATCTTTTTATATTTTTTTAGAGTTGTGTCAGATTTGAACGTCCAGGATTTTGCATGATATTATTTATATGATTCATAGACCAGATCTTTATTAATAAAGGGTTAAGTTGCTGATTTATTGAGGAAAAAAGCGACTATACAACTCTTTAATATATCGCTTTCTTAGTCTATATACCACCGTGTTATTCTAATAAATTCGAAGTATTTATATTATGCCACATAATATTAAATTTGACGAAGAATCTGGGGACTTGATAATGCCGAAGAAAATAATACCTTCATTTAAGCCTCGTATTATTACCTTGATTTTGACTGTATTAGCTGTATTCTTTCTTCTTTCAGATGTCTCGGCTGCAGAAGCTCCTTTGGAAGAGTGGAACCGGACATTTGGTGGATTGGGCATTGACAAAGCATACTCAGTTCAACAGACAGAAGATGGTGGATATATACTTGCAGGAGATACAGATTCTTATGGGTCTAAATTGGCCGATGCCTGGCTTATAAAGACTGATTCTGAGGGGTTTGAAGAGTGGAACCGGACATTTGGTGGATTGGGCATTGACAAAGCATACTCAGTTCAACAGACAGAAGATGGTGGATATATACTTGCAGGAGATACAGATTCTTATGGGTCTAAAATGGCTGATGCCTGGCTCATAAAGACTGATTCTGAGGGGTTTGAAGAGTGGAACAGGACATATGGAAATCAGGAGTTTATCGAGACTGCATACTCTGTTCGTCAAACTTCAGATGGAGGATATATTTTGGTATCGTCTTCAATGGCCTCAGAGAGGCCTGAAGATAACTTGTTTCCAAAATTCGATGCCTGGATAATAAAGACGGACTCAAAAGGAGTTGAAGAGTGGAACAGGACATATGGAGGTGAGTACTTTGACGCATTAATATCCGTTCAGCAGACTAAAGATGGCGGGTATATACTTGCTGGACATACAGATGGTGAAAATTATGGGGCTTTTGTATCCGATGCCTGGCTCATAAAGACTGATTCTGAGGGGTTTGAAGTGTGGAACAGGACATTTGGTGGGGAGAAAATTGATTATGCTCACTGCGTTCAAGAGGTCATAGATGGTGGTTATATACTTGCCGGAGAAACAGATGCATCCGGATCTGGTGGGAGTGACGCATGGCTCATAAAGACTGATTCCGAGGGATTTGAAGAGTGGAACAGGACATATGGGGGTCAGGAGTATATCGAGACCGCGTACTTTGTTGAAGAAACTTCAGACGGAGGATATATTTTGGCATCATCTTCAACATCTACAGAGTGGCTTGGAGATAACTTGCTTCCAGAATTCGATGCCTGGATAATAAAGACGGACTCAAAAGGAGTTGAAGAATGGAACAAGACATTCGGAGGAGATGGATTTGACATAGCGTACTCTATCCAGGAGACCTCAGACGGCGGATATGTATTTACAGCAAAAAGGATAATGGGCAGCTATATGGGTGGGAAAACTGACGTTGTTCTTGTAAAGATTGAAGGTGAAGGGGGAGAAACAGATGCATTTACGCCTGGTTTCGAAATCCTCACAGGACTTGCCTCGGCAGCAATAATTGCAAAAATACTTGTTTTAAGACGTAAGAGGATATGAAAGTACCATTTTATACAATTACTTTCTTCAAACTCGCAGAGTTCAGATGACATATGGCGACAGCAAGAGCATCTGCGGCATCGTCCGGTCTTGGTATCTCATCGAGATTGAGTATTGTCTTTACCATCTGCTGGACTTGGTTCTTCGTTGCACGACCATAGCCAACCACGGATTGTTTGACCTGTAACGGTGTGTACTCTGCAACCTCAAGTCCTTGGTTTACCCCTGCAAGGATGATAACACCTCTAGATTGCGATACGGACATGGCGGTCTTCACATTCTTGTACATGAATAATTCTTCAACTGCGATCGTATCCGGATGATGAACTTTTAGAATTTCGCTCAGATCGTCGTAGACCTTCTTGAGTCTTGAGGGAGTATCCCCTTTTGGCGTTCTTATGCATCCGTACTCTTTCACATCAAAGTTTCTCCTAGAATTCTCTTCAATTATCCCATAACCTGTTATCGCAATTCCCGGATCAATCCCCATCACTTTCATCTGACACTTGGTCTGTCTTATATAGGCATATACGTTTTCGCTTCACGCCCCATAGGATCCTTGAGGTGAAAGAAAGCGACTGGTTCTTCTCCTTCGTTGGATAAGCTTAAGTAGATTAGCTGTAATTATCTAAAAAAAGAGGGGCATATAATGTCTATAAAAGTTGGAATAAACGGATTTGGAAGGATTGGCAGAAATGTATTTCGAGCATCTCTTGCCAAAAAAGATATTGATATCGTGGCTGTGAACGATCTCACGAGTCCCCAGACACTCGCGCATCTGCTGAAATATGATTCGGTTCATGGTAAACTGAGCGAAGATGTCGGATCTGGCGACGATGCAATCATAGTTGGTGGTAAAGAGGTAAAGGTATTATCTGAGCGGGATCCTGCCAGTCTGCCGTGGGGCGATCTTGGTGTTGACATTGTTGTTGAGTCAACAGGTAGGTTCGTAGACCGTGAAAATGCGTCAAAACACCTGCAAGCAGGATGTAAAAAGGTGATCATCTCTGCCCCGGCAAAAGAACCGGACTTCACTGTTGTGATAGGTGTCAACGATGGCGATTACGACCCTGACAAGCACAACATAATATCCAACGCATCATGCACGACAAACTGTCTCGCACCGATAGCAAAAGTGCTCAACGACAAGTTCGAACTTAAGAAGGGGCTTATGACGACTGTTCACGCCTATACGGGTGATCAGGCCTTGCTTGATATACAGCACAAGGATCTGCGAAGGGCAAGGGCAGCCGCACTCTCAATGATTCCGACGACAACCGGTGCAAGTAAAGCTGTCGGTCTTGTACTTCCTGAACTTCAAGGTAAACTAGACGGCCTTGCGATGAGGATACCAACATCGGATGTCTCAATTGTTGATCTATCCGCAACTCTCGGAAAAGAGGCAACAAAGGAAGATATCAACGGTGCATTTGAAGAAGCTGCAAAGGGTGATATGAAGGGCATTCTTGACATCTCATACGAGCCGCTAGTATCTATCGATTATGTGGGCAATCCCAACTCATCCATTGTAGATGCACTCTCTACTTATGTTCTAGGGGATCTTGTGAAGGTGCTCTCCTGGTACGACAACGAGTGGGGATATTCGAACAGGGTCGCAGACTTGATCGGAATAATTTCATAATCTTTTTTACCTGAAGATGGTGGCCTTTGGTCACCTATTCTTCCGGCCAGAGCTTTGTAATTGGCTTTTTTGTATTCCAGAGTTTCATTACTCTCCACATACCAAACAAAAAGCACGTATAAGCAAAAAGGATCATTAAGACAATCTCGTTACCCATGCTGATCGTTAGATTCTGCACAACAAGAAGCGGTGCCATGAGTAAGAGTGTAAGCCACATCCCAAGTGCATAATGGAGAGCCGCAGGAGATCTATAGTGTGGATCGATAACCCTAAGAAGGGCCATACCAGTCCCAATAGTTCCTGTAAGTGTCCCGTAACAGAGGATCAACCTCTCGAAATGATGATCATCCCAGATCCTTTTTGTTAGCCAAATTGTGACTAGAAGGGTGGTGATAGCACCAGTTGTTCCAACAAGAAGTATCGGAACTGCAAACTCCCATGCAATAGTGAGGGGAATGATTGTAACCGCTATTGCAACCATATAATCTACACAGGTGCCCGATATCCGTGTCTGAATCCCAGGGTCAACAACATATCCCACCTTTAGCCTATCCATAAAATATCTGACCTGCACGCCGATCATTGCGGTGAAGAGGAAGACAAAACCCCACAATACACCACCCATCTCAGATCCCCTTGCTTCAGATGCGGAAACCATAGAGTTTACAAGAGCGTAGGCGAGAAGATAAACAAGGGCACATAGTACAAGCTGAAGGGTAAGTGTGTCTATTGCTTCAGAGGATGTGGTCAGTCTTCCGGCAGACTGCGATCTGGACCCCTTACTAAGAATCCCACTTAGACCACGTATCTCTTCAGGACTCTTCACAAAAGATGCGTATCCTTTCCTGATTCCCCAGTGGATGAGAGGTATTCCTATTAAACAGGCCCATGCAAATCCGAGAGCACCAAATATAAGCCCTATTGAACTTCCATTAGTAAATCCCACTGTCTCAAGACCCTGTCCTATGGATGCGGCCTGTCCGGGGCCGAGTGTGAAACCCCACGCCATCATGAATCCGAAGCTAGCAAAAAGATCTGGATAAAAAGTTCTGATGAGTAAAATAGTCACAAAAAAACCGACAAAACTCTGAAGACATAGCATGAAACTCATGTAGATCCCGGTACTTGACGGCCCTTTTAACTTTGCTGTGACAATTGATCTGAAGGGTATTGGTGCAGTAATTGCAAGTGCGGCAAAAGATAGGTTCAGAAGGTGATACACATAAGCAGTACCATATTCTGTATTAATCATAGTCACACCGAGATATCTTTGAAGGATGAAACGGATTATCAGGCCGATAAACCCTGCAAGCAGGGCATTTGGTATTAGAAGCTTTTGAACAAATCCTGATCTTGCTCTGAGAATGGTTGCAACGAGAAGAAGAATGCTAATTACTGATAAATCGACTACAGGTGTCCAGAAGAGCATAAATCCACCAATTTTTTATATAAACCCTCTGGATGGCTCTTTGATCTGGAGGGTTATCTAACTTTCGAATTTTGTATCTATGCACCTTCAGTAACATCCTTGATCACCATCAATGGATATTCCATATCTCTCTCGTAGGATATACCGGCCTTCACTTCGATTGTTCCAACGTTTACCAAAATGTCCACATCTAACATCTTCCCCTCTAACTCACAATACCCGAAGCTGTTGAGACGTTCTTTTATCGTGCTTCTATCTATTCCTACTCTAACGTAGCTGACATATGGCTGAAGTGATATGCTCTTTTCAATTGCATCCTCCAGACTCTCTACTGTCTCAAGGCTCACCGGCGATCCGACGAATTGATGGTAAAGTGCACCAAGTTTAATTCCTGCCTCAAATAATGCGTTATCTCTATCGTTAATCATAAAGACCTCTCCCCCATGATCCATGGACTGAATAAAAAGAGTGCGAACATAATAAACAAGAGTAGAGATATGTGTCTGTATATGACGAGATCAAGGTAGTAAGTGGCAATTATTGCAAGGATCAGGGATGCTATGATCACAGACGCATGCGGACTAGAGACCCTTGGGTAGCTGATATTGCTTATCATAAGTGCTGAAAGTAAACCCAGTAAAACGATCACTGAGACAAAACTTATACCTAGAAGTGGCTGTGCCACGATATAGGTTGCCAGACAGAGGCCGCCTGCAGTTATCGGAAGACCAACAAATCTTTCGGTTCGTTCTGAGACGTTGTACCTTGCAAGTCTGAGTATACCACAGACAAGGTAAGCTGATAAAAATGCTGTGAATAAGTGGATCATAATCGACCATGGAGATAATGAATAGATGAGCACGACAGGCGCGACACCGAATGATAAGAGGTCTGCAAAAGAGTCAAGATCAGAGCCCAGAGTGCCGTCCTCAACATTTCTTGCAAGAAAGCCATCCATTCCGTCAACAACAACTGCCAAGAGTATCATTATTGGAGCCCCCGAGGATTCGCCATTCAGAACCATAAGTATTGCAGTAAGTCCGAGTAAAGCGTTTACTACAGTAAATAAATCAGGTAATGTTACCAAATCGAGTACATTTTCACTCAGATGACTTTCCTCCTAAAAAGAAGGGATAATTTATCCCAATTATCTCATTCAGATAATAAATCACGATATTGGACCGGTCGGGATTTGAACCCGAGGCCTCCACCATGCCAAGGTGACGATCTTCCAGCTGATCTACCGGCCCCTAAATCATGTAATAAACATACTATAATGGAAATATTAAAGTGTTTGTGGTTTATTGTTGTTTGCAAATATTAAAAAACGGATGGGCCCGTAGCTTAGCCTGGTCGGAGCGCACGGCTGATAACCGTGAGGTCCGGAGTTCAAATCTCCGCGGGCCCATCACCAAATGATTTTAACTCTTTTTTGAATATCCCTCTAATGAAAAGTGACGCTATTTTCAAAAACCTTAAATAGCTGCACATCTCCGATTAATATCTATTGTATTATCTTTATTTTTTGAAGATACAGGGACTACCGATATAGAAATCGTTGGGGGGAACCGTTGTGGTGTCAAAGTTAAAAATTTTAGGCATGTCTTTGATAGTGCTTCTAATAATGTCTTCAGTTTATGTGAATGTTATGGCAAGCAGTGG
>JAXHTN010000093.1:0-7826 GCA_034190145.1 Halobacteriota archaeon
AACACGTTTCCGAAAAATGCTGGCATAAAAGCAAATAAAGATAAGGAGAATTTAAATCCAACGGTTTGCAATTACAGATCAACTCCCAGACTCTGGATCCGTCATCGGCATCTGGGTTTCTAATATTGATCTGGTTTTCATTCATCAGTCTTGATATCCTCCAAAACACACCTTATTGGCTTTGGGTTCAGCACACTCAGGTGTTTATTCATGTCCATATATAAGTGTTATGGATTAACATAAATCATATAAATTTAATATTTAAGAAGCCTTGGTAGCTGTTTTTAGAGGGCAATATTTCAAAAATAGTACCATAAGTAAAGTATTTATATAATGAATGAGTAAAAAACCAGCTGTAGTGATTTTGTTGATAAAAATTATGCTAAAAGAAGATTTAAGAGAGAGGGTAGATATTTATCTTTAAGGCTAAAGGAGCAGCTTTTCAAATTTATTATTTAGGTATCTTTTTTAGCGATGTAGCAAATAATGATTTTTCATTTTTAAAGGATTATAGGTGCCACAACCTTACCCGGGTAGGGCTTTTTCTAAAAATTAAATTAAATATGATTGATAAATATGAAATTTGGTGGTAAATAGAATGATTGAAATCCATCAGAAACTGGAGGTGAGTGTTGTTATTCCTGCATATAACGAGGAAGAAAATATTGAGAAGGTTATACATGCTGCCAAGGTAGTTAGTGAAGTGGACGAAGTTGTCGTAATTGATGACGGTAGCAAAGATCATACCTCCCATGTAGCAAAAGAAAATGGTGCAAGAGTATTTTCCCTTGAAGAGAATAAAGGAAAGGGATATGCGATGAAAAAAGGATGTGAGAATGCAAAAGGTGATGTTCTTATATTTCTTGATGCAGATCTTCAAAATATATCTTCTAGAAAGATTAGAAGGATAATAAACCCTTTTAGAGAATCCTATGAATTTGTTAAGACTCGTTTTGATAGAAGAAATGGTAGGGTAACACAACTTACTGCAAAACCACTTTTAGGTCATTTTTTTCCTGAAATAGAGGAGAAATTTGAGCAACCATTGAGTGGTCAAATCGGTATTAAAAAGGATTTAATGGAGAGCCTAGATCTGGAAATAGATATGGGGATTGATATTGGAATTTTAATTGATGTCGTTGAAATGGGTGCAAAAACAAAACAAGTTTACTTTGGTGAATTGATACATGATGAAAAAGAACTTGGGAATTTGGATGAAATGGCAAAAGAAGTTTCCAGAGTTATATTAGATAGAGCAGCAAGATACAATCGTGTTGATGAAGCAATAGAAGAAATTCAAGAGGGGCAATGTTAATATGTGTTCAATAGCTGGATTGATAAACAAAAAGGGAGATGATATAAGTGATAATTTAAAAGAAATGCTGGATTTAACAGAGCATAGAGGCCCGGATGGTTCCGGAATAGCGATTGGAACAAGTATCAAAAAAGCAGAAACTGTTGAAGATTTGGATGTGGAAAATCTGAAAGGAAACTGTGGAATCGGGCATTCGAGATTAAGAATCACAGGAACGTCGGGAATACAGCCGCTTTATGGATGTGGTAGAAGATTTGTGCTTGCATTTAACGGTGAGATATGGAATTATAAAGAATTAAAAGAAGAGTTAATGTCAGAGGGGCATACATTCAAAACAGATTCCGATGGTGAGGTAATTGTTCATCTTGTCGAAGAAAAATTTCAAAATTCATCCTCTTTTGCCAGTGCAGTATCTGAAGCATTCAGGGAACTCGATGGGGAATACGCATTTGTCGTTTATGATGTCATCAATAACATTTTTGTTTTAGTTCGTGATCCTATCGGCGTCAAACAACTATACTACGATGAAAATTCAAAATATATTGGCTTTTGCTCCGAAAAAAAGCCATTGTGGAATCTTGATTTGAAACCAAAAAGAGTACTTCCGGGAGAGATAGTTGAGATAAGGTTGGATAAAGAAATTGGTGGATATAATTTCGAGATTGATTGTGAGAATAAATTGAAAGTAAGCAAAGTCGAGATATATGAGGAATCAGAGGCCCTTGAAAAGTATAGAAAAGCTCTTTTTGATTCAGTGGAAAAACGAATACTTGAGCAGAGAAAGATAGGAATAATTTTTTCTGGTGGGGTCGACAGTGTAATTGTCGCTCAAATAGCAAAGCAACTCGGTGCAGATATAACCTGTTATACATCTGGTCTTTCTGATTCTTCTGATGTGATAAATGCAAAAAAAGTCGCTCAAAAGTTAAATTTTAATTTGAGGGTTAATGAACTGACGGAAGAACAAATAAATCGGGAGCTTAAAGACATCATTGCTGCAATTGAATCAACAAATCATCTACAGGTTGATGTAGCGATACCCATATTTCTTGCGGTGAAACTTGCCAAACAGGATGGTATAAGGGTTATGCTGACGGGACAGGGGGCAGATGAACTTTTTGCCGGTTATCCATGGTATCCGGATGTGCTTGCAGAGTATGGCCCGGATAAACTCAATGAAAGTTTATGGAATGATATAAAAAATCTTTACAAAGACACACTCGAGAGGGAAGATAAAATAACAATGTATCATAGTATTGAACTCAGGGTTCCATTTTTGGATCCGGAAGTCATTAAAGTTGCAATGTCCACATCTGAAAAACTTAAGATAAAAGATGAAGAAGTAAAATACATCCACAGAAGATTGGCAGTTGATATTGACATTCCTGAATTTATCTCATGGCGTCCAAAAGAAGCTGCTCAGCATGGTTCAAAGGTTCACGACGCGCTGAAGAATGTGATTGAGAAAAGGAAAGTAGACGTCTCTTTCCCAAAAATAAAAGAAGAAAAGTTCAATGGGTCGGGCGAAGAGTTGGGAAGTGCTTATCGTTATTCGCATGATGTTTATGAAAATAATGAAAGTATACAGAGAGTACTTGACCAGATAGGCTCAGAGATTGGAGTGTATTAAAATTAATTTGTCATTTATTATTGGTTCGGTAGGATATGGATTAGTTGTTTTGCCTGTGCTCATATTTTTAGCACGGGTTTTAGATGTTAGTCTGGATACAATTCGTATTATTTTTATCTCCAAGGGATTCATATATTTTGCCCCAATCGTTGGTTTTTTCGAAATAATAATTTGGCTTTTTTCGATCGAGCAACTTTTTCAGCATAATGGCAGTATTATTTATTATGTTGCGTATGCTGGTGGTTTTGCTATGGGAACCTTTGTGGGCATCTACCTGGAAGATAGATTGTCATTGGGTATAGTGGTTATCCAGGTTGTTACTAAAAGAGAAGCATCTGATTTGGTAGATATTCTTAGATCTAGCGGATATATAATTTCGAGCGTTGATGCAGAAAGCGCCGAAGGGGAGGCAAAGATTATTTATATTATCATAGATCGTAGGGATGTCGAAGATGTCATTAGTATCATTAAAAAACATAATCCAAGAGCATTTTACTCGATGGAAGATGTCAGATCCGTAAGTGAACGAGTATTTCGTCATAAGGAATCCTGGTATAAACGACACCATCTAAATGTGCTTAGATTTTACCGAAAGGCGAGGTAATGGACTGGACTAATCTCAAAACACTCAAGATCATTAAAACATGGAAAATCTTTCAGCTCAATTCTTGGTGAATCTGATAGCATAATACTCCAGATCAAAATCAATAAATTCTCTCCAGTTCCACTTGCCACTCTGAACCAGATCCACTACAACGTCTGTTAAATTGGTTGACCCGGTATGGTGTAGCCCCATAGATTCGGCTTGGGTAATCAACAGGTCTCTTTCTACCGTTCCTGATATACATATTGCCCATAGTCGATTATCACACTTGTCAAAAACCTTATTTGCACCTTTTCTTCTGAAACAATCAGCGATGATCACAACTCCATCATCCTTTAAGACTCTGTTCATCTCGTGAAGCCCCTCTTCCTTATTCAAGGAAAGATTGAATGATGCGTTCGATATAACAAGATCAAAAGTCTTATCCGGAAAGGGAATATTCTCAAATACCCCTTCTCGGAATTTGACGAAACTATCGACGTTTTTTTCGATGGCCATCTGAGAGGCAAACCGAAGGGCAGGAAGTGACGGATCAATTCCCATTATTCTTGTGTCATCTTTCAGTCCCTTCATCTCGATAAGACTGAAGGGAATTGTACCTGGGCCTGTTCCGATATCCAAGATATAACAACCTTGAGATATTGGAATTGAATCAATGATCGGTTCTAATAATGGCTCTGCAATTTCTATTCTCTTCTTCAGATCATTTTCGGTATAACCACCCCATTTATCGGAGTAATAGTCGATCGTAAAGCCTCTCAACTTGCTTTCATCATCCTTTGGTATTGAGTTCATTTTAATGCCTCCCCTTATAATCCTCAACATTTTCCAAGCTATTTTTCTATTTAGCTCTTATTTGTTCTTTTAGCAACCATATCAAATAATTTACCTGCCAATTTCTTTAATGGATTTAATTTAACCGGATAATAGTAATCCGATTCAAACCATCCCTTTTCAGAATAGTAGGCATAGTCCCTAAAGTTTTCATCAAGCATTACTTTCATACTTGATCTCGACATCCTGAAGATCATTAATTCAAAAAAGGACGGAGCAGGGTACTCTTTTTTTATCAATTCTTTATAAAACATTTTGCTCTGCCTCTCAATCGTCTTGTCAATCTTCTTCTGTGCTTTTTCTGTCATCGGCTCAAGTGTTGTTATGCAAGAACCTTTGATGACATTGAAGCCGAGACCGTTACCGATAAAGTTAAAATATTTGACAATATCCTTGCCTCCATATATTCCTTGCGCAACTATGCTAGTAAATGTTTTCCCAAAAAAACGAGGACGATGGAAGAGGAATGCAAGCCTGTCAAGAAAAATTTTCATTAAAGCAGATACATGAAAAGAGTAATTTGGTGAGGCAAATATTACACCGTCAGAAGTTAGCATTTTTTCAATCAGTATATCTCTATCGTCTTTTAAAGGGCAGAGCTCTTCACCTCTATCAAGGCATAATATACATCCCTTGCATACTTCAAGTCTGTAATCACTTAATTGAACTATTTCATATTCTATTTCTCCAAGAGATTGTAAATGCTTTAAAAATTTTTCAGTAGCGCCATAAGTATGCTTTTTTCGTGCACTACCGACGAATGCAGTAACTTTCAAGTTGGAAGGATCATTCATTGTAATCACAAATCTAAAGTATCCAATGATAATATTAAAGATATCCCTGAATTTTTGCAGAATGCGAATGCGAGGTAGATCCACTGGATTTGATGATACTACAGAACTGTTAAAGGGTTTAAAATCACTGCATAAGGTTTTCAAGCATCTTTCTTCGCTTCCACCTTCACACTAACAATGAGTTCTTGAGTATCCTTAATTTTTTCAGTGTCAATATCATGGCCTGTCGAATAGAGGTCTGTAGTAAAGACAGCCTCATCAAGAACTTTGACATCCGAAAAACCGGCTTCGACTATCATTCCGAGATACTCTTCTTTTGGTACTGCACCTGAAATACATCCCACATATGCATCTTTTGAGTCTTTAATGAAGTCAGGTAGTTCTCCTAAGAGCACAATATCCGAGACCATCAACCTTCCACCGGGTCTGAGTACTCTGAAAGCCTCACCAAAGACTCTCTTCTTCTGAGGAGAAAGATTGATCACGCAGTTTGAGATGATAACATCTACCGAGCCATCCGCGCAAGGGAGGTTCTCTATCTCGCCAAGCCTGAATTCAACATTTTCATAACCCGCCTTCTCTGCGTTTTCTCTTGCTTTATCAAGCATCGCATGGGTCATATCAACACCGATGATCCTTCCTTTTTCACCAACCTTGTTTGCAGCAAGGAAACAATCAAAACCGGCACCTGAACCAAGATCAAGAACAGTTTCTCCCTCTTTAAGTGATGCCAGTGCAGTGGGATTACCACACCCCAGACCAAGATTTGCGCCTTCAGGAACAGATTTTAGTTCTTTTTCAGAATAACCTATATTTTTACTTATAAATTCTGCATTACTTGTAGTTCCACAGCAAGAACTGGTAGAACAAGAGCATGGGCTTTCGTTCTGGGCGATTCTTGCATAGCCATCTCTTACGACCTTCTTTACATCTTCTTCCTTCATTTTAACACCCCTCTCATCATCGGAGCAAGCACTCCCTTTACAGGATCATCGAGTTCACCTGCTCTGATGAGGGATATACAACATACCTTGCCCTCGGATTCGCAGCTAATCACAGCCAATTTATCACTTGCTTCAATCCCCGCTTTCACCCTCACATCTTTAGGAAGAATTATTTGGCCTCTTGCGTCTATCGTAACAATTGCTTCCAATCTGCAGCTGCTCGTATCTTCTGATCCGGGACCGGCTCCACAACATCCTAAATTATCTTCTGTCATATTCCCCAATAAAATTATTATTTCTTAATACATATACTTTTCTGAAATATCAGTATAAACTGAATTTATGGAAAAATTATTTTTTAATGACATAAGAATTGAGTTAATCTTATTACAATGATCCACCGTGTTAGTATTGGTAATCACACGATGGATAACGATTGTGAATCTAAAAATTTCGCCCAGATCAATAGGATAACATGGATGGGCGTCATCCTCAACGTATTTTTATCGGGTATCAAATTTGTGGTTGGATACCTAGGCTCGAGTCAAGCTGTAATTGCGGATGCCGTTCATAGTTTATCCGACGTATCGACTGATATTGCTGTCCTTTTGGGATTGAGATATTGGTCTGCACCCCCTGATGAAGAACATCCTTACGGCCACCATAGAATAGAAGCCATAGTCACGATTATCATCGGATCGATCCTCGGAATTGTTGCATTTGGAATCGGATACGAAGCCATCTTCACAATTCGTGAGGTTCATATCGAGCAGACCTCGTGGATAGCTATCGTCGGACCGATACTTTCGATCGTCCTCAAGGAAGCATTACATCGCTGGACGATTAAAGTTGGTAGACGCACCAAATCTTCTGCTGTTATCGCAAACGCCTGGCACCATAGATCAGATGCTTTGAGTTCAATTCCTGCACTGATTGCAGTAATAGCCGCATCAATTAACCCTGATTGGGCTTTTATGGACCATCTCGGTGCCTTTATCATATCCTTGTTTATCATAAAGGTTTCGTGGGATATAATTGGTCCCTCCTTCTCGGAATTGATCGATGGCGGTGTATCGCATAATGATCGTGAAATCATAAGAAAGATCGCGCTAGGGGTAGATAACGTAAAAGATGTTCATGCAATAAGAACACGGAAGTTGGGGCCCAATATCTGTGTTGATCTTCATATTTTGGTTGATCCGGATATATCAGTTCGCAATGGTCATAATATCTCTGAAGAAGTTAAAAATAAGCTTATTGAAGATGGGCCAGAAGTAATGGATGTGGTGGTACACATCGAACCGGATGAATGATTTTCCCAGATAGGGGGCGCAAATACCTACTTAAACAAATTGATAAAGAGGCCTCTACAATCCACCTTTTTCGCGAGTATAGTTGAGAAGCCCTGCCGAAAGCAGTATCTTGCGGTCACGCTCACTGAGTATGAGTCTGCCTGTGAACTCGATTGCCTTCGTTTTGTTCTTGATTCTTACCTTCTCTTCTGCTTTCACTGATTCTATTAGATTCTCAATCTCAAGTTCATCGTCTTCACTTATCTTTTCGTAATCGTCCGGGTCTTCAAACTCAATCGGCACGATTGCAAAATTGATAAGATTGGCTTTGTGAATCCGCTCGATGCTCTTTGCTATGACCGCCCTAACTCCCAGATACATTGGGCATAGTGCTGCATGCTCCCTGCTTGAAC
>JAXHTN010000094.1:0-4899 GCA_034190145.1 Halobacteriota archaeon
ACCTGAAGATAGGATCAATGTAAGAGGTGGTGCGACCGCGATAGGACACCCACTTGCATGTTCAGGAATCCGGATGACCGGAACCCTTGCACGCATCCTTGAAGAGAGGGACGCCAAGGTCGGACTTGCAACACTTTGTGGTGGTATGGGTCAAGGAGCAGCAACTATTATTGAGAGAATGTAAAAGTCAAGGCCAACTTATTTGATTTAAAAAAATATCCGAGGAAGGTAATATCTGTCCTTCCTCCAATCACTTTTTTTCAACATAAAATGCACTGTCCAAAGCCGCCTTTGCATGAAAAAGGAAGAGTTAAATAATGAAATATAAGAGAAAGAATTAGTGTATACTCAAGGAGGTAAAATATGCCAAGAATGGAAAATGTAGTTATAGCAGGTTATCTTAGGTCTCCCTTCTCAAGGTCGAGGCCAGGACAACCGGAAAGGGATGTATATAACAACCTCGGCATGGTCAATGTAGCCGCAAAGTTGATTAAAGAGATTGTTGAGCGAACAGGTATCGACCCGGCTGAAGTAAACGATGTTTATACGGGATGTACTATCCAGGCCGGTGAGCAGATGATGCTTAGCAGAATGCCTATCATGCTTGCAGACATGCCGATAAATGTTCCAGGTGCATCGATCGAGCGTGTATGTTGCAGTGGAATGTCAGCACTTCATGCAGGAGCAATGGAAATAGAACTCGGTTTATCAGAAATCACAATTGCATGTGGTGTGGAGCACATGACCCACCTTCCGATGGACTTCTCAGTCTACAGAAACGATCCGCACATGATAGGGATCATGAGACTATTCAGTCCTAAAGAGATGGGGCCACTTATGAAGAAGTACGACCTCGCAACGGCACAGAGCATGGGACTTACCGCAGAGAAGCTCTTCACTACTGCAAACGAGGAAGGAATGAACGTGACCAGGGAAGATCTTGATAAGTTTGCGGTCAGGTCACACAATCTGGCAGAGCAGGCTCTTGATGATGGTTACTTCAAGGGAGAGGTTCTACCAGTCGAGGCAAAGCAGGCAGATGGCACAATGAAGCTCATCGAGGAAGACCAGAGCATAAGAAGAGGTGCAACTCTTGAATCTACTGCTAGTCTGAAACCGGCCTTCAAGAGAAAAGGTGTCATAACTGCAGGAAATGCATCTCCACTGAATGCGGGAGCAGTCTCGATGCTTCTAATGAGTAAGGATAAGGCAAAAGAGTATGGGATAAAGCCTCTCGCAAACATCATCTCGATGGGATGGGCAGGTGTAGATCCAAGTATCATGGGTGCCGGTCCCGTACCTGCGACAGAGATGGCTCTTAAGCATGCAGGGATGAAGGCAGAAGAAATAGACTTCTGGGAGATCAACGAGGCATTTGTTATTGTTCCGTTATATGCAATGAAGAAATTTGGTATACCTGAAGAGAAGGTCAATGTAAGGGGAGGTGCAACGGCAATTGGACATCCACTTGCAACATCAGGAATCAGGCTCACAGGAACTCTTGCAAGGATTCTCGAAGAGAGAGATGCCAAGATCGGATGTGCTACCCTTTGTGGTGGTATGGGACAGGGAGCCACAACCATCATTGAACGAGCCTGAGACAAAGGCCAATTATTCCTTTTGGATGGAACGTGATGTAAGACCGCTCCATCCGATATTCTTTTTTTTCATCATATCGCTAGTTACCAATAAGAAATCTTTTTGTATGATTTAATCGAGATACTTTTAGTTGATCACAATGAGTGGATATACGGGAGAGATACTCAGGATTAATCTATCTTCGGGTTCTGTGAAGACAGAGGAACTCAATACGGAAATTGCAGAGAACTTTATGGGTGGCAGGGCTCTTAGTGTAAAGATATTATTTGATGAACTTGAGGCAAAGATAGACCCTCTAGGTCCGGAAAATAAGGTTATCTATGCAACCGGACCAATAACCGGGACGAATGCCGCAACAGCAGGAAGATACACAATAACAACAAAATCGCCGCAAACAGGTGGTATATGTTTCCCAAACTGTGGTGGCAGTTTCGGACCAGAGATGAAGTATGCCGGATGGGATGCAATAATCATTGAAGGTGCATCAAATGACCCCGTTTACATCTCGATTAAAGATAATGAGGTTGAGATTAAACCCGCAGAGAAAATAATGGGACTTGACACCGAAGAGACACAGGAAGTCATAAAAAAGGAAGAGGGAAGCGAGTATGTACGTGTATCCTGTATTGGACCCGCGGGTGAGAAGCTCTGTAAATACTCGGGAATTAGAAATGATTACAGATCTGCCGCAAGAAATGGTGCGGGTGCAGTCATGGGATCAAAGAATCTCAAGGCTATTGCCTTGATGGGAACTGGTGACGTAACTGTGGCAGATCCTAAAGGATTCAAGGATGCATGCGAGTTTGTACGTAAGCAGATAAAAAGTGTTATCACAACTGTACCAGGAGAAGGAGCAATGTACATGCACGGTACAGGAGCCGTATATGACTTTGTTAATATGGCCGGTGGGCTCGCTGTCAACAACTGCCAGAAAGGTGTTTTTAAGAAAGCAAAGAAAGTGAGTGGCTCAAAGCAGACCAAGGAGCTCCTGAAAGCGAAGAGGGCGTGCTTCGGATGCCCAATCGCCTGTGGAAGGTGGATAGAGGTCAAAGAAGGGCCTTACGCCGGGACAGTCGGTGAAGGAGCTGAGTTCCAGGCTCTTGTAATATTTGGATCTAACTGCGGTGTAGAGGATATCAACTCTATGGCGAAAGCAAATGATCTCTGTAATAAGCTTGGAATGGATCTAATATCTGCGGGTAACACTGTAGGATTTGCAATGGAATGCTACGAGAAGGGGCTTATAACAAAGGAAGATACCGGTGGGCTCGAACTTAACTTCGGAAACGGAGAAGCGATGGTTGAACTCTTGAAGATGATAGCAGATCGTGAGGGAATTGGGGATATACTTGCAGAGGGTACAAAAATAGCTGCCGAGAAGATCGGAAATGGTGCTGAGAAGTTTGCAATGCAGGTGAAGGGTCTTGAGACTCCCTCTTATGATGCTCGTGCCGCTTTCGGACAGGCGCTATGCTATGCAACCTCAAACAGAGGGGCGTATCACACGGATGGTTGGGCCGCGGGAACGGAGTTTGCCATGCAACCCTCTCCGGTATTCAGTGGGCGTGTTGATAGGATTTCAAAGGACGGTAAGGCCAAACTTGTAAAGGATCTGCAGGATTGGATGGGTGTTCTGAACTCAACGATTATGTGCGTCTTCTCAGGGTATGGTATGACCCTTCAAGGATACGCAGATCTTGTTGCAGCAGCCACCGGAAATAGCTTGAGCGGGGACGATTATCTTAAGATAGGTGAGAGATCTTTTGTACTTGAAAGGATGTTCAATGAAAGAGAAGGTTTTGGAAGGAAGGACGATTCGCTACCATCAAGATTTACCGAGGAGGCTTTGGAAGAAGGGGCATCTAAGGGTGTTGTGGTACCACTTGAAGATATGCTTAACGAGTACTATGAACTGCGAGGATTTGACAGCGAAGGTCATCCAACAAAAGAGAAGATGCAAGAATTGGGATTATGAAATCAAGAGTTCACATAGTAGTAAGTGGTAAAGTCCAAGGGGTCTTCTTCAGACACCACACGAAAGAGGCGGCAGATGAACTATCTTTATATGGTTGGGTGCGCAACCTGCGTAATGGTGATGTGGAACTTATAGCAGAAGGCTACAAAAATGACCTTGAACAGTTTGTTGAGAAGGTTCGGAAGGGTTCACCCTTTGCAATTGTTAGGGATATAAAGGTTGAGTGGAGTGACTACCTTGGCGAGTATGATAGGTACAGCGTAAGGTTTGACTGAGAAGGGGTTTGTGAAGATCAAGCTAAGAGATTCTTTATCTGAGATGGAAGAGTATGTTCCGGGCAAATCGATAAAAGAAGTAGCTATGGAGTTTGACTTCGATGTTGATGGTATAATTAAGCTCGGTTCAAACGAGAATCCCATAGGTTCGAGCCCAAAAGTGGTTGAAGCCATAACCAGGCATGCAAGGGAGCTTTACATATACCCTGAGATCTGCTCACCTGATCTAAGGCAGGCGATATCTCAATACGTGGGGTACCCGATTAATAACGTTGTAATAGGCACCGGAGGGGACGGAGTCCTTGATACGATAGTCCGTCTCTTTGTAGATAATAAAGACGAGACACTCATACCCATTCCCACTTTTTCATTCTATGAACTTGTAACTAAGATAAACGGAGGAGTCCCTCGTTTCATCCAGAGAGGAGAAGATTTCTCTGTTCCGATTGATGAACTCATAGATTCGGTGAACGATAAAACCAAAGTTATCTTCCTCTGTTCGCCAAACAACCCGACAGGAAATGTAATGGAGGAGAAAGACGTTCGAAGAATAGCTGAATCAGTGAACTGTACAGTTGTTGTCGACGAAGCATATGTCGAATTCGCAGACCGCTCGCTTTTACATCTCGTGAAGGAGTATGAGAATGTTATAATCACTCGGACATTCTCAAAGGCATTCGGACTTGCCGGACTCAGGATCGGATATGCTGTAATCCCGGAATGGATGTTCGGAGAGTATATGAAGGTCAACCAACCGTTTGGTGTCAACCAGATGGGAGTTGTTGCAGGAATAGCTGCTCTAAATGACCGAGATCACCTCAATCGTACACTGGATATCGTAAGTAGGGGAAGGGAGTACCTCACTTCAAATATATCCTTTAAGGTCTATCCTTCTCAAGCCAATTTTGTCTTCATCGATGTCTCACCACTGAAGTCAAAGGATGTTGCACTTGAGCTACTCAAGCATGGTATTATCGTGAGAGACTGTTCCTCATTCAACGGTGCAGGAGACACTTTCCTTAGGATCTCAGTCGGAACTGATGAGCAGAA
>JAXHTN010000094.1:4999-7735 GCA_034190145.1 Halobacteriota archaeon
GCGAAAATCACATTATCAGTTACCGTAATCCTTGGTCTTGGGGGCGTTCGGAGGTGGAAGGAACATGCGAAAGGAACGGCAGAGATTCTAAACAAGATCAATCCACACTACATCGGAGCTCTGACCTTGATGGTTGTTCCTGGAACGAAACTTTACAGGCAGGTAAGAAAGGGCGATTTTGAGCTTCTGGGAGCAGATGATATCCTCCTTGAGATGAGGATGCTTGTCGAAAATCTTGATGTTACTTCCGTCTTCAGGAGTAACCATGCATCAAATTACTTGCCGATCGGCGGGAGCTTACCAGAGGATAAGAATGAGATACTTGCGATGATAGATTCGGCGATACTTCAGACTACGCCACTGAGGCCCGATTATTTGAGAAGACTCTGACCTTCCAAGATTGCACCTTTGAAAAGCGATACTTTAATTACAAATTAATATTATCAGCATAAAGTAGGCTTGAGGGAGTTTTTTTAATCTGGATGTCCCTTACATGGTTAAATGTATTCAGTTTTTAAAATCTTGATTGAATGCATCCATGAAGGGATGAAATTTGGCGCCGAGAGGCGAAAAAAAATGTATAGGGGGTAAAGATGAAAAAGAAGAATGTGAGAGCTACTGCGATTCTGTCTTGCTTGATCTTGTTTGCAGTACTAATGGCAGGAATTGCCAGTGCTGAAGTAGTAAGCGAGCCGACAGTATCGAAAACAGTAGCACCAGAAGATATAAATATTGCCGGGAGTGGAGTTAACGAAGAGACCACAATAGAGATATCCGTTACCGGATCTGGAAGTGAATGGACGACGCCTGTACCAATGGACGTGGTTTTCGCTCTGGATAGTTCCGGAAGCATGACGGGAAATGATCCAAGTGGTTTGCGAAAAACAGCAGCAAAAAATTTTGTGGATAAAATGAATTCTACTACTGATCAGGCGGGTGTTGTCAGTTGGGATGATAACATAGATTTTACCTATGCTCTGACAGATCAATTTACATCAGTAAAAACACAAATTGACAACGTAGATTCATCTGGTGGCACAAATTTAAATATTGGTTTAAATTCTGCAATAGGGCTACTAGACTCTGGAAAACAGTCTGATGCCTCATGGGTGATCATTTTCCTCACTGATGGTGATGGGACATATACGTATTCAGGTAATACGGGATCTCCTGCTGATGACGCTGCTAACAAGGGTTATGTAATTTATTCCATTGGGCTTGGTTCTAGTCCGGCTACGGGACCTTTGCAGGATATGGCAGATGCCACAGGTGGTACGTATTACCCTTCCCCAAGTGCATCAAATCTTGATGCGATCTTTAATGACATATATAATGAGATCACCACAAGCACGATACCACATTACGTTGACGTTGTTGAGGTAACTCAAAGCTATATCATCGATGAGGGTTCTTTTAGCCCATCACCGGATAGCGTTACTACTGATGGTAGCGGACTTACAACTATTGTGTGGAATAATATCGGTAATATATACGATGGCGATCCGGATATGTCAAGCGATGAAACTGTCACCTTAAGTTTCACTGCAAAGTCTAATCAGAATGGAGCCGGATTGGGTGTAGATGTTGTACCAACCGCAAAGGTCAATTTTAAGGATAAGGACGGAAACCCTGCAGGCTCTGTAGAGATTCCTCAGGCATATTTGAATGTCAATGCACCGCCAGTCGCAGATGCAAACGGACCATATGAAGCTTTAGAAGGGACAATAATAACACTTGATGGTTCTGGGTCATACGATCCTGATGGTGACACCTTAACTTACGCTTGGGACCTTGATGACGATGGTCAATATGATGATGCAACAGGTGTTACAACCACGGTAGATTGTCCGGATGATGACTCCTATACGGTTGGACTGGAAGTCTCTGATGAAGTCCTAAAAAACACTGATACAGCAACAGTCACA
Source organism: Halobacteriota archaeon (assembly GCA_034190145.1). GTDB lineage: Archaea > Halobacteriota > Syntropharchaeia > DAOWMC01 > DAOWMC01 > JAXHTN01. The sequence goes on from JAXHTN010000094.1 coordinate 6,925, forward strand.
GTAAACAATGTTGCACCAACTGTAACTGCAACGGGCGATATGATTGATGAAGATGGAACTGCAACAGTAAGCGGTGAAATAACCGATCCAGGAGCACTTGACACCTTTACTGTAGTAATTGACTGGGGTGAAGGAGTTCCTGAGAGCTTCAGCTATCCGGCTGGAACTACCTCGTACAGCGAAACACACCAGTACCTCGACGACAATCCGACTGCAACACCAACAGACGATTACATTGTCGTAGTTACGGTAACAGACGATGATGGTGGCGTAGGATCTGCAGATACGACGGTTACAGTAAATAATGTTGCTCCAGAAATAACAAGCCTTACTTTACCCGAGGATCCTGTTGATATAAGTAACCCTGTTGATTTGAATGCAGAATTCACAGATATTGGTACAGAGGACACTCATTATGCAACCATATCATGGGGAGATGGTAATTTTGATATCCTTTCAGATGTAACGAGCCCGATAATAGAGTCACACACTTATGCTTTACCCGGTGTGTATACAATTACGCTTACTGTGATGGATGATGATATCGGTAGCGATTCGGAGGTCTTCATGTACGTAGTTGTTTATGATCCAAACGATGGATTTGTCACCGGCGGAGGATGGATCAACTCTCCAGAAGGAGCGTACGTTCCTGATCCGGATCTCACAGGTAAGGCAACCTTCGGATTCGTATCAAAGTACAAGAAAGGTGCATCAGAGCCAACCGGAAACACTGAATTCCAGTTCCATGCAGCAGGTCTGAACTTCCATTCAAGTAGTTATGACTGGCTAGTAATCGCAGGTCACAAGGCCA
>JAXHTN010000095.1:0-7706 GCA_034190145.1 Halobacteriota archaeon
ATCCCTATTCTATATGTGTAAAAGAGACTTGACAAAGAATTATTATCTATGAATTTGAATAGCATATCGAGTTATTGAAAGAGTTTTTTGAAGTTGAGGGTCAAAGAAGCATGCCTATTACAAATAAAAACGAGGATTTAGACGAGTTAGTATAAGAAAGTTGATAAGAGGTTATTTTATAATTATTTATACAATAACTTTATATTATATACTTTATATCAAGTATAGTTGGGGGTAAATGTGGAACTTACACCAATTCAAAAGGAGATAATAACGGCGTTGATAAGCATATTTCGACAGACAGGAGTTGCTGTCCGTGGTGAAGATATCGCAAAGATAATAGATAGAAACCCCGGAACTGTCAGGAATCAGATGCAATCACTGAAGACACTCGGTTTAGTTGAGGGAGTTCCTGGTCCGAAAGGAGGTTATAAAGCAACAAAAGACGCATATGACGCCCTTTCGATAGCTTCAATGGAAGAAGAGGCAATGATTCCGATATCTCGCAATGGGAAACTGATAGATGGGCTCACAGTCGAAAATATAAGTCTTAGAACCCTTAGACATCCTGTAATATGCAATGCTTCCATAAGGTTGATAGGTAATATCCGCGAGTTCAATGCAAGTGATATTATTGAGATCGGTCCAACACCTGTAAACAAGCTTGTTATACGAGGAGAGATTGTTGGAAGAGATGATACAGATAATGTTATTCTTTGTAAGATAATCGAGATGATCTCCTTACCAAAGAAGCCCGTTATTGAGTATATGAGCATCGGTCTTGTCACTATTCCTGCCAATGCATCCATTCATGAAGCCTCAAGGATACTTCTTGAAAACAATATAAGGTGTGCACCAATTGTCGAAAAGGAGAAGATAATCGGGATAGCCTCATTTAGGGATGTTGGTAAAGCACTTGCTAACGGAAAACTGAACGCTAAGATTAAGGAGTTTGCGAAGAAAGATGTCGTGACAATCGAAGGTGATCAATCACTCTTTGATGCAGTTAAGCTCGTAAACAGACGAAGAATAGGGAGCTTAATTGTAACAGTAGACCAAGAGCCAGAGGGGATAATAACAAAGAGTGATATATTGAAAGAACTAGTGAGTTACCACTAATCTTGATCATTGGAATCCTTGTCCAGATCGATCTGGGTTGCTCTCACCAAAGGATGATGGGCATAATCAAGGATCTCAATATCGTCCAATTGTAATATGCCTGAGCTTTTTGCAGTCTTTTCTAGGCCTAGCTCTATATCTTCATTCATATGGATCAGATATGCATCCATGGACTTTATCCCAAGTTTTTTTGCTGCGAACACACGGTGATGCCCGTCCACAAGAACCTTCCTGCTTGGCATCTGAATAACGACTAGTGGTTCCGTAAGCCCCCTTTTAAGTTCATAAACTCTCCCTTCAAGCTCATCAGCATAGATCTTAGACTGTGTAGGAATTAACTCAGTTATATCAATAATAGTACGTTCAAGGTCCAGTTTCGTATCATACATAAGCTCAAGCGTTCTTATCAAACGCTGAACCTTTCGTGGATCTGCTCTTTCTATCTGTGAGCGAATAACATCTGAATTTGTAATAATACCTACTAAATGGCCGCTATCATCCACCACAGGAAGCTTTGAAAGGCCTGATCTGAATATCACCCTTGCAGAGTCCATTAAATTCATATCCGGATGTGCTACAAGAAGATAATTTGACATTACATCTTTTACTCTATTACCCGGATCACAAAGTAATAGATCTGAAGATGCTATATATCCCCTGATCTTCCCATTCTTGACCACAGGAAAACCATCATGATCAGTCTGCCTGATGAGGTTTGCGACATCAACTAGCTTGTCCTCAGGGGAGACGGTGACAACATTTGTGGTCATGTATTCTTTCACCTTCAGTTTATCAGTCATAACTTGAAATCACCTATTTAATATCTACCATCAAAGACGATATATTTATTTATAGTCCTTGACCTAATCTTACTTTTAAGATGGGTAAATCAGGTCTTGTTGATCAAGTTGTAAGTATATTGGATATGGCCGGTTTTGTTACTTCTGAAAAGTGTTCGATAAGACCGAGGAGTTTTGATATTGCCGCAAGAAGAGAAGGGATTCTTTTGTTACTTTGTGTACTTTCCAACATCGACGGTTTCGGGGATGAAGCTGCAAATGAGTTGAAGATACTTACAAAGAATCTTCTCGTTTCACCTTTACTTATTGGGGAAAAGATGGGTAGTAAGAAGCTACACACAGGAGTCATATACCGGAGGCATGGGATCCCATCTATTAACGTTCATACATTATATGATTACTTCATTAACCAAGTGCCACCTTATGTCTATGCTGGCCCTGGGGGGCTGTATGTTGACATTAACAACGGGGCATTAAAAGAAGCAAGGATGAGCAATGAAATGTCTATCGGAGAACTCGCTTCGAAGGTAGGAGTCACCAGACGTTGCATCAGAAGGTATGAAGAAGGGATGGATGTCACAATAGAGAAAGGACTGAGGCTAGAAGAGATATTGAAGTCATTCCTGATCAAACCACTCGATCCTTTCAAAGAGGTGCAAACCGATAATGCGAACCTCGAATTCGATCTACTCTCCGATCTGGAGCAGAGTATACTGACAACAATGGTTGAGATTGGATTCTACGTTCTACCCACAAATAAATCACCATTTAGTGCAGTCTCTACCGACGAGGATAACACCATCCTTACCGGTATCAGCAAGTACACAAGTACGATGGTTAAGAGGGCAAGACTCGTCAGTAGTATCTCAAATGTAGTCCGGACAGAATCAGTCTTCATAGTTGAAGGTGAATTCAGTTCAACAATTATAGGTGATACAGTCCTGATTAAGAGAGAGGAATTGGAAGAGATTGATAACTCGGCTGAGTTCGTCGACCTCGTTCATAACAAAAAAATAAAAAAAGCTATATAGAAGTACCATTATTATTCTCAGATCTAGGAGGAAAAAAATGGCAGGTAATTTGGGCGGACAACCCATAATAGTCTTGCGGGAAGGAAGTGAAAGAACACGCGGAACAGAAGCACAGAACAATAACATAATGGCTGTGAAGACTGTGGCTTCCGCTGTGAGAACAACACTCGGACCAAAAGGTATGGACAAAATGCTCGTTGATTCAATGGGCGATGTGACGATAACAAACGATGGTGTTACGATCGTAAAAGAGATGGATATCGAACACCCTGCTGCCAAGATGGTAGTGGAAGTCGCAAAGACACAAGACAACGAGGCAGGTGATGGAACTACAACAGCAGTTGTTATCTCTGGTGAACTGTTGAAGAAAGCCGAAGATTTGCTGGAGCAAGATATACATCCAACGATTATAGCTTCAGGATACAGAATGGCGGCCGAGAAGGCCCAGGAGATCTTAAAGGAGATCTCAGTCGACGCTTCAATTGAATCTGAAGATCTCTTAAAGAAGGCAGCCATTACATCGATTACTGGCAAGAGTGCAGGATCTTCCAAAGACAAATTGAGCAATATTGTAGTCGGAGCTGTTCTTGATATTACTGAGAAGGACTCAAACGGTAAATGGATCGCCGACACTGGTAACATAAATGTTGAGAAGAAGGTCGGAGGTAGCGTTGAAGACACTGAATTGATCAGTGGCGTCGTCGTCGACAAGGAAAGGGTACACCCAGGAATGCCAAAAAAGGTAGAGGATGCAAAAATTGCACTGGTTGCAACCCCAATAGAAGTTGAGAAGACGGAGTTTGACGCAGAGATATCCATTGGATCTCCCGATCAGCTTCAGGCTTTCCTTGCGGAAGAAGAGGGTATGATCAAGGGAATGGTCGACAAGATCATAAACGGTGGTGCAAACGTACTCTTCTGTCAGAAAGGCATCGACGATCTGGCACAGCATTACCTCGCAAAAGCTGACATCCTTGCACTTAGAAGGGTCAAAGAGAGTGACATGAAGAAGATGGCAAGGGCAACCGGCGGGAAGATAATCACAAACCTTGATGATATATCTCCCGATGATCTTGGAAAATCCGGTGCTGTCGAGGAGAAGAAAGTCGGCGGAGATGACATGGTATTTGTTACCGGATGTGACAACCCAAAGGCAGTATCAATCCTTGTAAGGGGTGGAACAGAGCATGTGATCGATGAGATAGAGAGATCACTTCATGATGCGATTAGAGTAGTAGGATCTGTCGTTGAAGATGGAAAATTGGTAGCTGGAGGAGGTTCACCTGAGATTGAGCTTGCATTAAGGTTGAGGGAATACGGTTCAACACTGAAAGGCCGTGAACAGCTTGCTGTTCAGAGTTTCGCCGATGCTCTTGAGATCATTCCAAGAACTCTTGCCGAGAACGCAGGTCTTGATCCAATAGACAAGATCGTGGAGTTGAGATCGAGTCATGAACAGAACAATAAGAGTGCCGGACTCAACGTCTACACAGGAAAAGTCGTTGATATGCTTGAATCTGGTGTCGTTGAGCCTTTAAGGGTGAAAGTACAGGCAATATCATCTGCAAGCGAAGCCGCAATAATGATATTGAGAATAGACGACGTAATAGCCTCAGCAAGAATGCAAGGTCCACCACCTGGCATGGGCGGCGGAATGCCTCCGGGCATGATGTGAAGTAAAGGAACTAATTGAGGGGTATTCCCCTCCATATATTTATTTTAAGCTTGAACATGTAATGATAAAACTGTTGAGTATTGCTGCAAAGGGATTCAAACGCCTTGACCTGAAGCTTGTTTTTCCCGAGAGAGGTAACATCCTCATAACAGGCATGAATGAATCCGGTAAAAGCACACTCTTTGAAGCCATCTATTTTTCACTATTTGGGACCGGGCTGGTACCAGACAAGTCTCATAAATCTATTCGGGATCTCTTGTCATATGAGAGTGATATATGTGAGGTGGATCTAGAATTTGAGATAAATAAGATGTATTACAATGTGAAAAGGGTTATAAAGAGAACAAAAGACGATAACAGGCGTTATATTCACGAATTGAAAATACAAAAACCGAATGGTAAGGAAGAGGTTGTAAAAGGTTCGAGTGTGACTAAGCGAATCGAGCTCGAGTTGGGGCTTGATGGCGATGCAATGCTAAATAGCTGTTTTGTGGAGCAAAAGAATCTTGATAAGCTTGAGACAAGCAAAAAAAGTGAGAGGAGAGATTCTATAGCCAAACTTCTCAATTTAGAGGCCTTTACTGAGATAGAACGCGAGCTGCGTTTAACGGAGAAGGATCTGAATGAGCAGAGAATATATGCTGAAAAGAGACTGAACCTCGCAAGGATTGCAACCGAGATTCCCAAAAGAGAGGAACGGTTAAGATATCTCGATCACCAGTTGGAATTGATAGAACTCCTTAAAGAAAAGAGGATAAATGAAAATGAGATAAAAGGAATAGAAAAAAGATCTGAAGAGATCACAAAGGACATATTTGAGATTGAACAGAAGATTACGAGACTTATAAACAGGAAGAAGAATATTCCTGAGAAGGAAAATAAGCTGAGGGAATTTAAAGTCCTTTTATCTATTTTATCAAAGGTTCTTGAATCAAATGAGAAGATAAGAGCCTTGTCACAAAGAGAAAAAGAGCTGAAAGCAGAGTTAACAGGACTTGATGAATTAAAGGCCGAGGTATATAGTAGAAAATCAAGCGTGAGAGAGCTCGAATCTGAAGAAAAGAAGATTCAAGAAAGAGAGGTATTTTACAGGCGTCTTGTCAGCGCACTTGACAAGAGAAAGGAACTTAATGAAGAGTTAAAATTTAATAAGATGGATCATGACAGGATAATTGCGGCGAAAAAGCAGTGTGAAAAGGAACTTTCTGATCTTGAAAATATAAATAAACGCTTGGCTGAGTTAAGTGCCGATAGTGGGGCTTTAAATAAGCGTGATCTTGAGTTGAGAAGCACTCTTGCTATAGAGGAGTCGAAAGATAAAGATCTTAGGTCCAGACTGTTATCGATTGAGAAGAGGCAAGCTCTCAGTGATTGGAGGGGAGAAAAGATACGAATAGACAGGTTGTCTGATATCGAAGAAGAAGAACGAAGGGTGAGGGAAGAGAAGGAAGAGTTTGAAAGAGATATCAACTCCCAAAGGGTGAAAAGAGATTCATTGGGAAGATCCAGTGCAACATACTTTTCCGGTTCTATCCTAACCGTATTTCTCTCAATCATTTTGGCCTTTTTAACCGGAGTGGTAACATATTCATTGTTACCTCTACTCATTGCCATATTTTTCCTAATCAGATTCATATCGATAATGGATGAGACCAAGAGAATCAAAGCCACAATAAAGTCTACTGAAGAGGCTATTTCAAGAGGTGAGATAGATCTGGCAAGAATCGAGGGGGAGAAGAAACCCTCTTTTACCGATAGCTCTGAGTCATTTGAGAGATTGAACTTCAGATTAGGGTCCTTAAATTTAACAGTCTCATCGATTGAAGAATGTGACAGTTTGATAGATAATTTAAATCTTTTGCTCGATAGAGAAGATGAAGATGAGCTAAAAAATAGAATTCAAAGCGGAATAAAAGTGAAAAATGATTATGAGAAAGAGATTGAAGTTATTAAATCAAGATTAAAAGTTAATGAAGCTGATGTATTAAGCTTGAAGGATAAAATAGTTAATATTGACCGAGAAAACATCTTTAAGACGAAAAAGAATCTTGATGATGAGTTAATGACACTAGAGGGGAAAATTTCAGATATTGAAGGAATATTAATGTCTATTGACGATGGTATCAAAAAAGAAACTGAGAATAGTCACTATGAGATCAGAAAAGGCTTTGAAGAGGTAAAGAATAGTTCAATAGAGAATAGAGCAAAGATTGCTCAACAGATAGACGAAATCAGTAGAATTAACACAGAGATAGATAAGATAGATGAATCATCCCTTTGCACTGATATCACCTCTATAGAGAAAGAAATACTTGAAGAGAGAGAGAAGGAGAAAAAAAAGGTAATAGAGGTCGATTTCCGTGGAAAAAGGCTCGATATAGATCCAGACTATGATAATGTTCTTAAGATGACCTCTAGATTGGAAGAAGAGATCAGAAATGATAAGACAATACTAAATGAGATAGATGAACTCAAAGAGAGTAAGAAATATAAATTAGGGCTTCTTGACAAGCTAAAGGAAGATATTATTAGTTTAAAGAAGGATAAAGAAAGAATAGATGTAGCAATCTTCTCTGAAGAATCTATTCCTGATACTAAGGATGAGAAGAGGCTTATCTCTCTGAAAGAAGGGGCTTTGGGTGAACTCGGAAGCTTAACCAGGAAAAAGAACGAATTAATGGGTGAACTCGGCCTTAAAGAAGACCCTGATGTAAAGAAGAGTGAAAAAGTTCTTATAAAACTTGAAGAAGAGTGTTTGATTCATGATAGTGCTATGAGTATTGTGACAAATGCACGAAGCTCGATAATGAGTAAAGTCCTACCTGCAACAGAAGCCAACATGACAAAGTTTCTTCCGATACTTACTGCCGGCAACTACAAAGATGCAAAGATAAACAAGGAATCTTACCAGATAGAGGTTTATGATGATGTAGCGGGCGAATACAGGCCAAAATCAGTATTCTCTGGTGGTGCAAAGGATCAGTTTTCACTTGCTCTTCGATTATCTTTTGCGATGGCAACTCTCCCCCAGGAGCGCGGAGCTGTTCCCGGATTCATTTTTCTTGATGAACCGATAGGCTC
>JAXHTN010000096.1:0-7667 GCA_034190145.1 Halobacteriota archaeon
TCCTGCAGCAGCAGGAGTCATACTTGCAAGCAGAGGCAACGTTGATGTATTATTAACTTTGAGAATGGCCTTTTTGTATTGGTTCTTGTGTTGTGTATCTCACCCCATAAACGACTACTATGACTTAGAGGCAGACAAAACAGGAAAGCCAAAAGCACCTCTTGTTACCGGTGCGATCAGTCTGAATGAAGCGAAGATTATTATCGCAATAAACTATATTATTGGACTAATCCTGGTTTTAATAATGCCTCCGAACAGCGCTTCAATGATGTTTGCCGCGTTCATGCTCGCGATAACATGGGCATATAGTGCTCCACCGTTCAGATTTGCTGGAAGGGGAATTTATGGTAACATCTTTCTTAGTGGGGCTGTCTTGCTTCCATTCCTCGGTGGGTGGACAGCAGTAAATGGCTGGGTAATTGATACCATTTTACTATTCATCGTACCTATGTTCCTGTTTTATATAGTTGCACTTAAAACAATTCTTGATATGGTAGATGTTACCGGTGACAAGAGATCTGGACGTAAGACTATACCACTACAGATCGGTGTCGAAAGATCACTAGAATTCTCTGTATACTTCACTACATTCGCAGTAATGTCCTTCTTTGCAATATATTTGACCGGTATTATGAATATTTTTTACATTCCTATCGGCATAATAGCGGCAATCACCTCCTATACAGCTCTTGTGAACCTATATGGAGATTACGGCAGAGAATCCGGAAGAAAATACTCCGAGATGTTCATGATACCGCTCTTTTTGTTCTCGTTTGGGTTTATGGTGGGCGGTATTCCATTGGTGATTTCTCCCATGCCTCCAACAATTAGTTTTTCAATGATACTCGGTGGCACAGTTGTATCGATGCTTGTTTTCATGGTAATATTCTATCTTTATACCAAAAGATGAAGATGAGTTAAAAAAACGCAAAAAAGTGAATTTTTGTCCCTATTTGGGGCAATCAGTTTCTATAGACAATTTAATATTTACAGTTTAGCTTTGATTATATATGTTTGAAGATCTTGAGAGATTCGGAAAAAAACTTGCAAGAGATGGGGTTGTTAAATCCAACTCTGGGAATATGAGCAAACGTGTTGGTGATGAGATCTTGATAACTGCAAGCGGCAGTATGCTCGATGAATTGGATGAGAATAATATTGTTAAGGTGAGCCTGAATTCCCCGAAAATAAATGATAGGGCCTCAAGAGAGTCTGTAGTTCATTGTGAGATCTATAAGAAGACACCATCTTTTGCCGTAATACATGCCCACTGTCCTTTTGCGGTGATATTATCTCTTCTCATAGAAGGGCCGGTTGAACCAATAGATCTAGAAGGAAAGCATTTTTTTGAGGAGGTGCCGATAATAAAAAGCGGAACAGGATCAATTGAACTAGCTGAAGATGTTAGTTCAACATTAAGGGAGTATAGTGGCCTTATAGTCCGCGGACACGGTACTTTTGTAACCGGAAAAAACGTTGAAGAGGCCTATTTAATTACGTGCGCGATTGAATACAGTTGTAAGATTCTGTACCATTATGGGCTATATAATATGTAATATGTTACTTTCTATCTATATAAAATAAATAAATTCCTTAAAAATCGGTTTATTAAATAATTTTTGATAAATAAGATCGATATTTATAGATTATATTACATTATATAGGTTAAAAAAGATTGTAATGACCGAAAGACATATATATTGCTACCCAAATTAGATAATACTGCAAGAATGAACTCTTGTAAGTTACCTTAAATCTAATAAAGGAGGTGAGACTAAATGGAACTCCCAGTAGCATCCGTTGGTAGGATCATAAAGAACTCTGGAGCTGACAGAGTAAGTGAAGACGCTAAGATGGCTTTGGCAAAGAAGTTAGAGGAATACGGCGAAATGGTATCATCCGAAGCTGTAAAATGGGCAAAACACGCCGGCAGGAAGACTATTAAGGCTGTTGATATCGAAGAAGCGGCTCGGAGGATGGGATAGCATCCCACTTCCAAATTTTTATTTATTTTAAAAAAATTATCTTTTTATGAATATTAATCCTCTTGTGAGCTTGCTCGTCGATGGTAAAAGGTTGAGTGTTCGGCAGCTTGAAGCATTAGTTGAAATTTCGAACTCATGCTCTCAAACACAGGCAGCAAGAATTTTAGGGATATCAGCACCTGTTTTACATAGGTATATCAAAAGAGGTGAGTTAGATCTTGGTTTTCCACTGATCAAGACAAATCCTACGGGTAGTGTATTGACTCCTGAGGGGATAAAGATCGTAAAAGCTTATAAAAAGTACTTAAAGGCTACGTTACCAGTACATCAGAATCTTTCAGTCGGTTGTTCAGTGATCACTCAAAAACTGCTACATAATAGTCTGTTACCGCTGGAAGAAGATGGTATGCTTTTTGAGCTGTATATTGGGGACGACGATACGAACAGAAGGCTACTGGAGCTTGGAGAACTTGATATGGTGGTATTTGATGACCCACTGAATGCCTATGAGTATGAAGGTGATGCCGAATACCAGGATATCGCTTTTGATACCCTTTATCACATTTATAGGGGTAGGTCATATAATAAGTACAGGTATGGAGCTCAAAGAATCGGTTTTAAACATCTACAATTAAATAATTCCGAGTATATTCTTGAGAATACAATAAGCGACTTAACACCTCTCCTGGATGCCAAGAGGAGCTTCTTCATAAACCAGAGTTTGGTTAGACGAATGGATCTCACAATCGAATCTGATATACCACATCAGTTATTTAACCATGCAATCATTGCTATGATGGTTCGGGAAAGTACCGAGCTACATATGCTTGTAAAAGAGATGAAAAAGCGTGCTAAAAACTTTGGCTTTATTACCTAAATAGGTAATAGATCACTAACTTTCCACAACCTTTTTATTCCGCACACCTAAATCTAAGTAATGGTATAAAATATGGTTGAAGAATACGTTAAACCTGATCCTGAGTTTACTAAAAGGGTTATTGAATCTGGTGCAGACACACTTAATCTCTGCTTCCAATGCGGTACCTGTACGGGAAGCTGTCCGTCAGGAAGGCTCACAGCATTCAGAGTTAGAAAGGTGATAAGAAAAGCGCAGTTGGGGTTGAAAGAAGAAGTCCTACCATCCGATGATATTTGGTACTGTACAACCTGCTACACCTGTTATGAACGTTGTCCCAGAGGTGTTGATATACCGGGGATCATTCTTGCAATAAGAAGTATTGCCGTGCAGGAGGGGTACATGAAAGAGGCCCATAAGAAGACAGCTTCATTTATTGTAAACAATGGTCATTTGATGTCGCTTAAGGATAAGCACAAGGCCCTAAGAAAGGATAACGGTCTTGATGAAGTACCTCCAACAGTGCTCATGTATGAAGATGCACTCAAGAATGTAAAGGATATAATCGAGAAGACCGGATTTGAGAAACTAATAGGAGGGGCATGATATGTACGCATTATTTCTTGGTTGTGTAGCCCCGCTCAGATATCCGGGTATCGAGAGTGCCACAAGAGAGGTTCTCAGTAGGCTTGGTATAGAGTATAATGAACTGGAAGGAGCATCGTGTTGTCCTGCACCTGGTGTCATGAGGTCTTTTGACGAGAAGACTTGGCTTTCTATTGCCTCGCGAAACCTGCTTATAAGCGAGAAGAAGGAAGCTGAGCTGCTAACTATATGTAACGGTTGTTACGGTTCCCTCTTTGAAGCTGCCCATATACTCGAGACCGACGAGAATAAGAGAAGTGAGGTCAATGAGATTCTAGGTGGGGGCGGATACAACGGAACTACAAAAGTAAGGCACATCGCCGAGGTACTATACAAGGAACTTGGTACTGATGAGATACGATCGAAGGTGGAGGATGAGCTGAAGTTGAATGTGGCTGTTCACTACGGATGTCACTTCCTAAAGCCGAGCAAGATCAAGAAACTTGATGATCCGGAGAGGCCAACGATGCTTGATGAACTTGTCGAGGCGACAGGTGCAGTAAGCGTAAACTACAAAGACAAGCAGATGTGCTGTGGTGCGGGTGGTGGAGTAAGAGCAGGATCTCCGGATGTAGCTCTAGAGATGGCAAAGAACAAGATAGACAATATGAAAGCTGCGGGCGCCCAGTGTATAGTGACACCATGTCCTTTCTGCCATCTTCAGTTTGATAGGAGTCAAAAAGAGCTTGGTGAGGGATATGATCTACCGGTTATTCATCTGTCACAGATACTTGGAATGGCGATCGGACTTGACAAGAACAAGCTCGGCTTTGAATCTCATGTAATACCGGTTGATCCGATACTATGACACATATAGCAAAGATTGCGGCCGTGACAAAAGTAGCCGACGTTTCCAAAGAACTAATCTCTTTTGTTGAGTTCAAAGCCGAGAGAGAAGGTAGGAAACTGACAGGCGATGAGTCCGTAATAATACTACACGTGGATGGTACTCAGAGTTACCATCCGATCTTTCTACCTGCAAAGATAGAAGATATCGAGAAAGAATTGAAGGATTTGGATGTATCGCTCAACGCAGATTCAAAGAATAGTTTACTTGAGCTGTTATGAGTCACTAAATTGATATATCGTGGATCTATCTCTGAAGCTGGATCCTAAAGATCCACAGCTTCTTTTATTTATTGAGGCTCTATAGACCTCATTATGCTTCCTTTTGCATCCAAAACCCTCGCATGCTCAGGATCCATCCTGAGGACATTATCGTAGCATTTAAGTGCATCAGTAAGCATTCCCATCTCACTGAGAGTCTCACCTTTGTTTATCCAAACATTCACTTGATAAGGATTGAAATAAAGCGCTCTATCGTAGCACTTAATTGCTTCTCTCCCCCTTCCAAGTTCCGCCAGGATATCCCCTTTTCGGGCCCATCCAAGTATATATTTTCGATCTATGTCAAGTGTCTTATCGTAACACTCCATTGCATCTTCAAGGCTACCGGTCTTCTTCAATAGGTCTCCTTTAGAGATCCACAGAGCCAAAAAATTAGGATTCCGCTTAAGTTCCTTGTCGTATACCTTCAGTGACTTCTCATACGATTTCAGGACTTCTCGCCCCTTTGTAAACTCACTCCTCTCCCTAAGCAATTTATCAACACCTATTTTTTCGTATTAGGTTGTTCCATTACCCTATATAAATCTTTGCCAGAAAGAAGGGCCATTATTTTTGGTGTCAGATAGATATACTGGATAACTTTTAATTGCCCCGTCTACCCTAGGAGTTTGATAAGAAGTGCTTTTTGAGCGTGAAGTCTATTCTCTGCCTGATCGAAGATTGCTGAATTAGGCCCCTCAATAATCTCTGCAGTTATCTCCTCTCCTCTGTGGGCTGGAAGACAATGTAACACGATGGAACTTGATTTTGCTTCGCTTAGTATTTCCGAGTTGATCTGGAAGGGTTTCAAGGCCTTGACCCTCCTGTCTCTTTCATCTTCATCACCCATCGAGACCCAGACATCCGTGTAGAGTACGTCTGCATCACTGGCTGCTTCAATTGGATCATTCACAATGTTTACTGTGCAATCTAGCCCTCTTGCTTCCAGAACAATATTCTGGTCAGGTTCATAACCCTTTGGGCATGCAATGGTTGCTTGCATGCCAGTAAGAGCACAGGCAAGAATCATAGAGTTACACACGTTGTTGCCATCACCAATCCAGGCGAACTTAAGCCCTGCAAACTGGCCTAAGCGCTCCCTTATAGTCATCAGATCAGCAAGAGATTGACATGGATGTTCTAAGTCCGATAGGGCATTTATCACCGGAACCGATGAATACTGAGCAAGCTTTCTTACTGTCTCGTGACTATTTGCCCTAATCATTATCCCTTGAAGATAGCTTGAAAGGACACGTGCGGTATCCTCGATCGTCTCACCGCGTCCAAGTTGAAGGTCTCTACTGTTGAGGTATAGCGAATGTCCACCTAGATCGGTCATTGCTACTTCAAATGATACCCTTGTTCTTGTGGACGATTTCTCAAATATCATCCCCAAGCTCTTGCTCTCAAGAGGTCTGATTACCTTGCCCCTCCTGCGCTTCTCCTTTAAATCAAGCGCCGAGTCAAGAATACTTGAAACCTGTTCTGGTGTAAGGTCAGTCATCGACGTGAAATTCATAGGGAAGAGAGATATACTCATTTGATCTTATCTTTTATGGTTGTGATCACTCCTTCAAATCTTCTCTTCGGGTCGTGCTGTGGTCAGTTTGACGTGTTTCACACCCTTGAGTGCTGTTATCCGCTCCCTAATATCTCTAACATGTTCTGCGTCCGCTTTTATCAGTATCACTTCGAGGCAGTTGTCCTCGTCCAGATGCACGTGAAGTGTAGAGACAACCATTCCTACGAACTCATGTTCTAGATCCATAAGGGCATCTGATACCCCCTTCTGGTTATGATCATACATCAGCGTTATAACCCCGATCCTTTCACCATGGAGTTCACTGATCCATTCATAATCTGTTATATAATCTCTTATGGCATCCCTTATCCCTTCTGAACGAGATGAATATCCTCTCTTTTCCAGTATGCCATCAAACTTACTGAGGAGATTTGACGGCAGTGAGACGCCTATCCTCTCGATTTGACCCTCAACCATACCTGTAATTATATACGGTTGGTATAAAAAGTATTGTATATAAATGAAAAGTTATATGTATCGTAATACTAATAATAAGATAAGTAATACTAAATATTACTAGTAACATAAAAAGAGATAAAGTTGAATAAATGAGAGTGATAAGATGAACAATAGAAAGATAACCTTCATTTTGGTTTTGGGATTACTAATCCTTGGCACAGTGGGAACTGCAAGTGCACATTTTACTATGTTATTTCCAGGAGATAGCATGGATGTTGATGCATTAGATTATATAGCAAAAGAAGGGGAGACCAAGAAGATCCGGATACTATGGGGTCATCCGTGTGAACATGTCCTTTTTGATTGCCCGGTTTTACCAGAGGTTTATCTCAGAGACCCGAATGGGGTCATCACGACTTTGAATACCACTGAGATCAGTGTAGAAGGCGTGAAGGCGTACGAAATCTCTTTTTTGGTGGAGGAGAGAGGGGACTACATAGTCCATGCAAAATTAAACGTATCCGAGCATGAACTGATCGACCACACAAAAGCAGTCATCCACTGTGGAGAAGAAGAATGGAATGGGTGGGACGCTATTCTCGAAGAGATGGTTGAGGTGGTCCCATATACAAGGCCGTACGGGCTTGAGGAGGGATTCACCTTCACCGGTAATGCAATGGCAGACGGTACACCGCTTACAGGTGCAACTGTCGAGGTAGAAAAGTACTATAATAAATCGGATGGTGATGAGATCGTTGAGGCTGCCGAGCGCATCTTTTCAGATGACCCTCCGATGATGTTTACAAGAGTTGTAAATACAGATGCAAACGGAGATTTTGCATTCACCTTAGATGAAGCCGGGATATGGTTTATTGGTGCTTACGACGATAGCGAAGGTTTTGAGAAGAGGGGAGTTATGATTGTTCCGGTAGTTGATACTTTCCCTGCCGTAGATGCCACTGTGACGGATGAGGCTGAAGATTCACCTTCGCAAGCGCTTGTTTACGTTGCAATTATCCTTTCGATAGTCTCGCTTATAATCGGAGTTTTTACTATACTGAGACGAGAAAATAGATAAGATGGTACACATATC
>JAXHTN010000097.1:0-7632 GCA_034190145.1 Halobacteriota archaeon
TATATTTCTCTCCGGGTGATCTGTGACCCAGAAGAAGTACAATATCCTCATCTGATATCTCTCTTAGCTTCTGAAATCTACTCTTTGGATCGAGTATGAACCTGCGGCGCTCTGCCACTTTATCTGATCCTGGGTATATTAGACTCATTTTTTATCTTTATCAGTTAAGAATCCGAAGGACATATATTTTGCTGTTATACACAGAAGAGATATTCCATCTGATATGGAAGGAAAATTTTTACATATATTAGGTTGAAGTAAGGTAGGTAATTGAGATGTTCAACAAGATTCTGGTTGCAAATAGAGGAGAGATTGCAGTAAGAATAATGCGTGCTTGTAGAGAGTGCGGTATCAAGAGTGTTGCTATCTATTCGGAAGCTGACAAGAATGCCCTTTTTGCAAAATATGCTGACGAAGCTTACTGCATAGGCCCACCTCCTGCCAGTCAGAGTTATCTGAATATTGACAAGATAATCTCTGTTGCAAAGAAGGCAAATGTTTGCGGGATACATCCTGGATACGGATTTCTTGCTGAGAATGCCAATTTTGCGCGTGCATGTGAGGAGAGTGGGATCCAGTTCATAGGTCCGACGAGTGAGGCAATACTCAAAACAGGAAATAAAGTAACTTGCCGGAACTTGATGAAGAAGGTTGGAATTCCAACTATACCCGGCACTAAAGACGCGATTGAGAATATTGATGAAGCATATGAAGCAGTCGAGCATATCGGATTTCCTGTACTTGTAAAGCCCTGCACAGGTGGTGGCGGAAAAGGTATGCGTACCGCTTACAATAAAGAAGAGCTTTCCGAAGCAATAGAATTCAGTAAAGCTATTGCGAAATCCACATCAGGAGACGCATCCGTCTTCCTAGAGAGATATATTGAAAAACCTCGTCATATAGAATTTCAGCTACTTGCGGATACTAAGGGAAATATTATTCACCTAGGAGAGAGGGAGTGTTCGATACAAAGGAGGCATCAGAAGCTTATCGAAGAGGCACCATCAGCCATAGTGACAGAAGAGATGAGAGAGGAGATGGGGAGTCTTGTTGTTAAAGCGGCAAAAGCAGCAGACTATACAAACGCTGGTACTTTTGAGTTCATATTTGCAGACGGTAACTTCTACTTCCTTGAAGTCAATTCAAGATTGCAGGTTGAACATACTGTGACAGAGATGGTAACCGGAGTTGACATCGTAAAGGAGCAGTTGAAGATAGCCTCTGGTGAGAGGATGAGTTACAGCCAGGAAGATATTAATATCAACGGATGGGCTATAGAATGTAGAATCAACGCCGAAGATCCGCTTACCTTTATGCCTTCCCTTGGAAAGATAGATTTCTACCGTTCTCCTGGTGGAATAGGGATAAGAGTAGACAGTGGGATCAATATGGGATATGATATCCCACCTTTTTATGATTCAATGGTCTCCAAGCTCATTGTGTACGGAAGGAATAGAGAAGAAGCGATAAATAGGCTGAATAGGGCGCTTTATGAGTATATAATCATTGGTATTAAGACGAACATTCCTTTCCATAAAGCAGTGATAAATAATGAATTCTTCAGAAGCGGGGAGCTTAGCACGGACTTCATTGAGGAACACAATATTCTCAAAGATGTAGAGAAGATCCTAGAGGGGAATATCAGTAAGCTAAGGGAATTTGCGACGATATTTGTAAATTCAAGGTGTCAAAATGCGGCATATTCACAGAAAACAGCAATAATATCCGCTGCAATAGCTATGTATCTTGAAGAGGAGGGTATATAGCCTCTCACCTCTTCATCTATCTTCTTTTCTCTTTTTCACGTTTTATAGCCACGCTGTTCAGATGATCCACTATTTCAACGCTTGATAGCTCTTCGGGCCATATCACATAGTTTGAGAGCCGTCCTTCCCTGATCCTGGTGGACTGTTCTATCGTGTGAACAACAGCGATAGTATAACAATTTGGATTTATCTCTTTAATTCTCATCAGACAGAGATACTCTTCGTGCTCGTCAGGTATCGTTACAATAACTGTTTCAGCATCTTCTATACCCGCCTTAATAAGTACACCTCTATCTGAACCATCCCCAAATACAACTTCGGTTCCGGATTCCTTCAGCTCCTCTATCACGCCCATATTATTATCTATTACAATCAGATCTTTCTCCTGAATCCTAAGAAGATGGGTGATTAGAGATGAATTTCGACCATAACCGATGACGATTGTATGATTGTTGAGTGTATGTTTAGTCTCTTCATCGCTAATTAAAAATCTAAGTACAAAAGGAGTTATAATCGCAGTAAATATCGACATTATAACGATGGCAACGAGTATTTGCTGATCGAATATGGCAAGATCGACTCCAATAGTTGCAGCGGCAATAGTAGCACTAAGCTGTGGCCAGACTGTGATTCCGAGGATTATGCCGTTCCTTGTACTTATCCCCTCTGTCTTTGCAAATGCCACACTTCCAATGACTTTACAGATAATAAGAGTACCAACAACAGAGAGGGTAATAAGGATACTTTCAGCCTCTGTAAGGACACCAATATCAAGGTTCATTCCAAGAACGATGAAGAAAATAGGGATGAAGAAACCATGACCAAAGCCATATAATTTTGAGAATGTCTTCTCGTCGATATACTCCCCCATTACGATTCCAACAAGAAATGAGATTACTATCCCATGAAGGTGGATTAACTCTCCTATCGCAACCATGGCAAGAAGTATAGTAAGCACAAACCTGAGATCCGTCTCTTCAGGTTTTCTTCTAAGAAGTGAGAAGAATCTGTGAGCAAGCTCGGGGATTCCATATAATATTAAAAGTATCAGCATGAGGGAGCCAATAGTAAAGAGAATATATGTTCGCAACCCTTCCCCTATTTGTATAATAAACGCAAGGGCAAAGAGACTGGTGGCATCCATTATAATTATTGCAGGGAAGATGAAATGTCCGAACTGCTCCCTTAAGAAGGTTGAAGATTGAACCATAGGGATTATTTCCCCAACTGATGAGGACATCATTATCGTTCCGAGTAGAAGGCTTGTAGGTAATGGATACCCCAGGAGTTCTCCAAGAATAAATCCTCCTAAGAAGCATGCTATCGAGGAAAATATGCTGTACTTAACAGACTTATTTAAATTCTTCATTCCGGTCTCGTGAATCTCAAGCCCTGCAATAAATACAAGCATGAAAAGCCCAATATCAGCTATAAAATCGAAGGCATCCATACTCTGAAAGTTCATTACGACAGGACCTAGAATAATACCAGCAATGATGTAAAAGGGTACGTATGTGATCTTCAGTCTTCGGATGGCTTCGGGGATCGTGAAAGCAACAACGAGAATAAAGACAAATGCAACTATCGGATCAATCTCAACCATCTTAATAAATATTTCTGCTTCCTACTATTTTAATTTCACTAAGGTCTTGTTATCTGATCATAACTTACTCTAGCCCTTATGATACTGGGAAGATCGCCCCATGTCCCTATTCTCCCGTCACAGATAATCAAAAGGCCATTTATTCCATCAATATCACTAAAATTATGAATAACTTCATCTATAGAGTCTCCATCAGTAACAAGATTGCCAATAGCTGTTGCTGCCGAATCTGCAAGTGATGTGTTATCTGATACGACAGTAACCGCATCTGAATTCCCGAAACTTATAGATGGACCTATCTTTCCAGATGAGGTACAAATTCCGAGTATAGAGTCTCTTGGTTTCACTTTAAGTGCGAAATCATTTATTTTTCCTGCATAAATCCCAACAAGAACCTCTTTATCGTTTATTAGCGCAATATCTCCGCCGTTATCCACTATTGCATATGTTGCTCCAGCATCTATCATTGCTTCAACTGCAAGCTGAGATATCGTTCCAGCCACTGCGGACATCGGACCTATCCCGACCTTCGAGCTTGCATCGATCATTCTCCTTACGATCTTTGGTGCATCTTTTCTTTCTGGGTAAGGTTCCAGAGTTATTTTAAAGAAAGGATCTTCTGCTATGAAATTTTCCAACTCTCTTCGGTGGTATACAATCGTCTCTCTTGCAGGTAAAACAAACTCTTCTTCGGCAATTATACTAACAACCGTCTCTTTTATCTGAAACCTACTCTTCATTAAAGAGAAAATATATCCAACTTACGATAAAAATATACCTTCATCTGACAGATTATTTTCCAAAAAATATTTTCAAGAGTCAAACCCAAGTTCACAAACCGTAGGCTGTAGCTACTGAAAGCATTTTTTGTATGAAAGGTCACATCCAAATTTTTTGCTACGCTAATTTTATTGATTGTGGTACAGAGGTTTCACCGATCCAAAATATTTATATATATTAATTGTATGAATGTCACTTGAGGGATTTATTAAATGGATCAAGATGAAAAATTGGTTAGATCTCCGGGTAGAATCACTACACAGCAGAACGAGTTTCTTGAAGACGAGGTAAAAAAAGGCAAATTTGCTTCTGTGAGTGAGGCTTTAAGAGCGAGTATAAACGCTTACGGGCAACAACTATCCAACAAAGAGACTTTTTTGATAGGTGAAGCTTTAATTGGAGAAGCACCTGAGCTTGCACACATCGATCTTATGATCGGGGACAAGTCTGGTAGAGTTGGAGAAGCATTTGCAAACAGCTTGAGTCAACTCTCAGCAGGTCACACACCATTACTTGCTGTAGTGAGGCCGAACCTTCCATGCAAACCATTCACCCTTGTTGTCCCGAAGGTGACGATACGAGACATGGAGGATACTGGAAAGATATTCGGTCCGGCACAAGCAGCAGTTGCAAAAGCAGTAGCCGACTCTGTAGAAGAAGGTATTATTCCAAAAGAATGTGCTGAAGACCTAGTCGCAATTGTAAGTGTCTTTATCCATCCTGAGGCAACGGATTACAATAAGATATACAGGTTCAATTACGGTGCGACAAAACTTGCACTTGAAAGAGCAATGGAAGGATTCCCTTCATTAGACAAAGTAACATACGAGAAGGACAGATCCATACATCCTATCATGGGCTTCAAAGTTACAAAGCTATGGGATCCGCCATACTTGCAGGTTGCTCTTGATATAACAGAGTGGGGCAAAGTAGAGAGAGTTCTTACACAGTTACCCCAGAACGACCACTTGATTGTAGAGGTGGGTACACCACTTTTAAAGAGGTTCGGAATAGACGTTATAAACAAGATACGTGAGGTACGTCCTGACACTTTTATCATCGCAGATCTGAAGATTCTTGACACTGGAAATCTCGAAGCTAGAATGGCCGCTGATCATGCCGCAGATGCTGTCGTGATCTCCGGACTTGCACCTGTACCAACCATTGAGAAGGCAATAAAAGAGGCGAGGAAGACAGGCATATATTCCGTGATCGACACCCTTAATGTTGCTGATCCGGTGGAACTACTTAAAAGTCTAAGTGTAAAACCAGGAGTTGTTGAACTTCACAGAGCAATCGATGCCGAACTTGCCGGAAGTGAGCATAAGTGGGGAGATATATCCAAGATCAGAGAGATCGATAACAAGATGGTTGTTGCGGTTGCAGGCGGAATCAGGGTGGACAACGCATCTGATGCAATAAAATCCGGTGCTGACATACTTGTAGTCGGACGAGCGATTACAAATGCCAAGGACATTGAAGGAACTGCAAGGAGATTCTTGAGCTTGATGAATGAAGAGATCGACCAGTTCCGTGTAATGACGGACTTCTAAGATCTCTATTGAAGAGTGTGATGCCTCTTTTGGCATCTCACATCCTCTCTTTCATTTTTTAAAATTATAAGTAGATAAGGGCTATTCCTAATAGTATTAGAACGAGGTGGAGCAAGATCACCCAAATGATAAGCCCTGTAAATATTAATTTTAATGAAGGAAGACCACCATCGCTCATGGACTCTATCCCATCCGTAAAAGTGTCCCATTTCTCCTCGAAACCCTCGATGCTCTCCTTGAAGGTGTACATGCTTGCCGAGATGGTACCAAGGTTCTTACCAAGCTCCCTAAAGGATCTCCCGACCAGAGGAAGAGACCCTCCAATATCATAAAATATCCTTGAAACACCCTCAAGAATTGGTGTGGAGGTCCCAAGAAATTCATTTGCACTGCTTACTGTCTTGTTGATATCCTCAAGAGTATCTGTCAGATCGTCAAGATTCTCACTCATTCTAAAAATAGGGCTCTTACGAATCGATAGATAACCGAAAAAAACTAAAGCAATACCTATAGAACCGAATGCTATCAAAATTACAGCAACAACATCAGGAAATGCCATCTCATTCATTCCAATAATATTTATTTCTAAATAAGATAACCCCTTTCAAAGATTAAATTTTTGATATTTTTTTAATAATGGAATATCCGAGATAAGAGGGGGGGCAACCCCATCATTTCTACTGGAGATACAGCACCAGTCGCTTAGTCGATAAAAAATATTTAAAGCATGATACCTACAATCTTCCGGCGAGTGCACTTGCAAGTTTGATTGCCCGACCATAGCTATCGCTTGCTCTTGATGTATCTATAAAGACTCTATCCATCAGGATTGGAGCACCAAAACCCACACCCCCACCAAGAAAAACAAGTGTTCGAAATATCAAGTTTCCGGAGATACCATCGGGTGCAATTATTATGTTGGAATCCCTTATTGCATCCTCTATTAAAATCTGATAGTGAGTTGCATCTAGTCCCATATCTGTCACTCTACGGACTACGACCTCGGATTCTTTCAAACTCTTATCCACTACTTCACTTCTTCCGAGATCGTCATGCCTACCACCTGAAAGGACTCCTACTTTCGTCTCGAAATCAAGCCTCTTCAAAAATTTACACCCTCTCACTATCAGCTCAACCTTCTCATCTGCGTTCTTCCCCTCATCAATTCCAACAGGAGCGAGGAAGAATAGATCTCCTGAAGCCGTCTCTAGTAGCGCTATTCTGCAGATCTTTTTGAGTCCAACCTGGACTTTAAGATGACTCAACGTCTCAGAAGCTTTCAAATTTCCCCTGACTGCCGCATCTATTCTACCGGATACGAGCAATTTAACCAGATCTTCTTCAGGATTAACACTCCCTAAGATATCCAGCTTGGTTCCTGTTTCTCTGATCTTCTCCTCATCGCCGATAAGAAGAATTTCTGCATAATCTTTTACCTCTTCAGCAAGTTGGACTACCCTGTCATGAGGGTATCTGACACCGATACCGACTTTTGATCTACTCTCTTTTGCAATATCATCGATCTTATCTATGAGATTCATTTGTCAAACATCAGATAATAGATCAAACATTTTGAAGTTTGTTATGCGAGTCGATAAGGTTGCTGTAAACACCCCCTTATACACTTCAATTCTCTTTCTCACAGCATAACCAAATTGTGTAAAACACACTGATAAGAATCTCCGTTTTAAAGCCCTTTTTTACTTTTCTGGGGTCACTAGTTCCTTTAAAAAATAAAAAGCAATAACAAGCCACAGATATTAATGTATTTAATATTGAGGCTTGTTAAGATTTTATTTTGATATCAGTTACCTTTTGGAGGGCATGCTGGAATTATCTCGCAGACAAAGCCTTGTAAATAGGTGATATCTTTAGGTGTCTTGAGTTCACCATGCTCAAAGGTTGAGTTGTATGTTTTTTTGTGATAGGG
>JAXHTN010000098.1:0-7535 GCA_034190145.1 Halobacteriota archaeon
CAAGATCACATAGATCTCTTACATCTGTTCCCTTGCATGCTCCTAAATCCTTATTTGGATAGCAGTTAACCTGCTCTTCTTGAACGTATCCTGATCCATAGTCAACTCTATCGTATTTTTCCTCTGACGAGTCCCAATCTCCTCCGGTATAGGTCATACCGTAATTCGATTCCCATGCATCTTCGAAAACAGGTCCTTGATAGTAGTAGTGCGTTGATCCGTCTCCATGAACGGGCAGATTTGCCTCCATCCAGGTGTAATTTACTGTAGTCTCATCTAGTATAGTAGTGCCATCGGCGGCGTATTTCACTATATGGACTTCTTCTGTATATGCTTGAACGGGAAGTGCAAAAAATAATACAGCAATGCATATATGCACCACTAGCATCGTCTCTCTTCTCATCGTATCCTACCTCTTATTGAAAACTTAGCATGGTTAACTCTTTGAATTACATTTATAAAGATTTTGATATTGTATTAAGTTACTAATACTTTTAATTTTTAGCCTTTAACACCAGACCCAACATTAATTAATGTTGAATTACTACCTTCTGATGTATGGCCAAGTCTTTCTTGACAGAACAGCAGATAGAAGTCCTGAGATTGAGGGAGCTCGGGCTCACGCAAAAAGAGATATCTGGGAGACTTGGGACTTCGAGAGAGAATGTAAGTATAATCGAGAAGAGAGGGAGGACAAATGTTGAGAGAAGTATAGAGACTCTCAAAGAGTGGGAGCTGATAAAATCTCCCCTGATAGTTGTAATTGAAAAGGGCACCGATGTCCTCTATGTTCCCAAACTGATCTTTGATGAAGCTGATAAGAAGGGGATAAAGGTAAAATCAAACCTTGTTGAGATAATCACTATGATAGAGGTTGAAAAGAAGGAGTTGATCAATAATCGAACTCTGAATAGTGATCTTGAGATCCTTGTTACAAACAGAGGAGATATCAAAATATATTGAATGTTCCCAAAGGGTTTACTTAAGCTTCACTGCAGTCCCATATACTAAAATTTCGGCTGCTGCTGCCATGATGGAGGATGTCATAAACCTCACGTTTATTATTGCATCAGCATCCATCTCATCTCCTTTCTCAATCATTCTTCTGTATGCAATCTCACGTGCCTCGCTCATCATCTCTGTGTACTCTCTTATCTCTCCACCGACGATCTGCTTGAAACTGGCTCTGATATCTTTTCCAATATTCTTGGCCTGGATAGTATTTCCTCTAACAACACCAATTATCTCGGAGACCTCTTTTCCGGGAACAAAATCAGTGGTCGTTACAACTAATGTCATGGTCTTAGGTCCTCCTCGGGTATCTTTTCTTTCATCTCCTTGTATTCTGTATACCTCTCAATAATAATATCCAGAAGTATTAAAGCACCGCCGATGATCAACCAATTCATTCCGGATCTAATACTAAAGATCATCGCTTCCTCATCAACATCAGGATTATAAATCGGATAAATACTGATAACACCAAGGATAATCAGCCCTATAAGAAATATTAGAACACCTGCCCACCTTGTAACATTAAAGCCTCTGATCTGCATAATACCAATCCTTCTATAGGTTATTTATTACGTCCTACTACATAGTTATATCTTTCAATCGAGGTAGCCCAAACTACAAAGGTTATAAAATAGAAGACCGATATTATAGACAGAGTTAAATGCCTGATGATATGCTACTCTGGGATCAAACAATATTTAGGGATGAGACTGTCTTTGAGTTAGGCCACATACCGGAGGACTTCATCCATCGTGATAACCAGTTACAAGCATTGATATTTAATATGCGTCCCGCTTTACGGGGTGTTAGGCCGGTAAATACGCTATGCCTCGGTCATCCTGCAACCGGCAAAACGACGGCCGTTCTTAAGATATTTGATGAGATTGAGAAGCAGACAAGTAGCGTTCTTGGTGTTTACATAAACTGTCAGGTGACGTCCACAAGGTTCAAAGTCTTTTCACAGATATACAAAAGAGTTTTTGGCCACGCTCCACCGGCATCAGGTATCTCATTTGAAAAACTCTTTGATAAGATTACAAAACACCTGGAAGAGGAAAATAAGATTGTTATTGTTGCCCTTGATGATATCAATTATCTCTTTTACGAAAATGAGGTTAGTAAAGTTCTATATTCTCTTTTGAGGGCTCATGAAGTTCACCCTGGGGTGAGGATAGGTGTTATAGGTATTTTAAGCGACCTTGACCTCCATTATACACTGGATCCGAGAGTGGACTCTGTATTTATGCCTGATGAGATTCATTTTCCACTCTACACGAGAAATGAGCTTTATGAGATTCTGAAAGGTAGGGTGAAACTTGGATTTTACTCGAATGTAATAGCTGACGACTTGATTGAGTATACAGTTGACAGGGTTGAAGAATCAGGAGATCTTAGGATGGGTATAGATCTTTTGAGGAAAGGTGGCCTCAATGCGGAGCGTAGAGCAAGTAAGACGGTATTACTTGAAGACATTGAAAAGGCGTATGATAAATCCGGGAAGTCTCTTCTTGGACATTCTGTGGAGTCATTAAGCAATGACGAGAGGATCGTCCTCAAAATACTAGCTCAATTCGGTGAAACAAAGGCAGGAGATGTATACAAAGTATTTAAGGAAGAGACAGGTCTTGGCTATACTACTTTTCATGAGATACTTGGTAGATTGGATGGTCGTAGGCTTATAGATATAAAGTTCACTGGCGAGGGTGAGCGTGGAAGAAGCAGGATCCTCACATTAAGGTGTGATGCAAAGGATATACAAAGCTTTTTGAGTTATTTTACCTGAATACTTACCGATAAATTACAAACCAAAAATGTAATATAGTTAAGAATCATATGCCACGTGTTAAGGTCTATCATTCAGGAGGTGAAAAAGGTGAAAGAATTAAAACTTGAGGCAAAGAGACTTGAGAGCAGATATACAAAAACAAACTGCTGTCCTTCGGTAGATTGTGAAAGTATTGCTTGCAACCCATGTGCAAACCTCAGCTCATGCTGCTGCGGATGTTAATGCTCTATCACTATTAGGAAATCTAAAACAAATTTTCTATTTTTTTATTTTTTTATACTACGCCTCCTTGAAGCGTGGAGTATCATGTTATCATGTTTCTTCAGAGATGCAATAAAAGCTAACCTTTATCTCTAATCTAAAAAATATTGTAACGGTGGTTGAAGATGAGTAATACTTCAGTATTCGGACTTAATGAGAATATGGCTGCGGCGCTGAGCTATCTTCTCGGATGGCTTTCAGGCTTTCTTGTTCTATTCCTTGAACGTGATAACGAGTTTGTAAGGTTTCACGCAATGCAATCCATTGTTGTCTTTCTAGGGCTCACTGTAATCGGTTTTATAATTGGCGCTATACCAATCATCGGCTTTGTTACTGCACCATTCATTGGCCTCTTATCTGTTCTCCTGTGGTTGTTACTTATGTGGAGGGCTTATCAGGGTGCAAGATATAAGCTTCCGATTGCAGGAGATTTTGCTGAGAGTCTGCTGCGATAACGAGTATTTTTACATTATGAAGCTTTTTACCGAGTCAATAGCTTTTCTTACATGACTCTACCTTTCTTATTTGATAGGTAGTCCTCAAGGATGATCTCGCCAAGGCTATAAGGGGAGGTGAAAAATACCCTTCCAAGGTTCTTTTGGGCAAGCGTACTTGCGAAGTCCCTGAGATGAGACGTCCATCCGAGCATAATAATATTGAGAGTGATCTGATCTTCCCTGTACCTAAGCGCCTCTTCAAGCACACTTTTACTGGCGTTTCCGAAACCGACACATTCACCATCTTCATAGTTAGGTTCAGTATCAGTTATCAAGTAGACATGCTTGTCACCCTCTTCGCCTGCCACAGCCTTTCGAAATGCCCTCATACCGGCAGACATATCAGTCCAGCCGCCACACTCGATGTCTATTATGTCCCATGGCTGTATCTGCTTTACATCATCTGAGAAGACAAATATCTTGAGGGTGTCTGTCGGGTTGGTCTTGAGCATCTCTGAGAAAGCAAGAGCTGTCTCAATTGCTGCGTTGAGTTTGTTTCCCGATCTCATCGATCCGCTCTTATCTATCAGAAGCCCGGCGCACATTCTGCTCTGGTGAATCGTCTTGTAAACACAGAAATCTCTTGGATCAAGCGTTATCTCATTTGGATTTCTCTCAAGAGATTTGAGAAGAGTCTCTTCGATTGCAAGTAGCTCGTAATCATCTCCGAGCTCATGGGGCCTAGTGATCGAGGTAACCTTTGATCCGTGATATGTGGCTTCAGGAGTGTTGTGAATTCCGACCTCTTTCTTTCTGAAGTTCTCTGTTATCTCCCGGAGGACTCCCTTTGCTAGGACACCTGCACCTTTTGAGGTGATCTTTATCGTCCCTCCTTTCTCTACTCCGATATATCCCTTCTTCTCAACGTCTTTGAGTACATCCTCAATATCTTCTTTTGTTATCTGTTCTACCTTCTCAAGGTCGCTTATGGATTCGGTAAGCTCCATGAGTGCCGAATCATCTTTCAAACCCTCTGCAAGTTCGCTGACATTTCCACCACTCATCAGCTGATCCATCAGATCGAAAGCCTGCTCTTCCTCATAGTTTTTGAGCTCATCCTTTTTCATCTCTAGCTCTCGGCCTTTTCTTTCAGTTCTGGTCTCTGCGTACTTCTCCGCGAGCTCCTTGATCTGCCTAAGCTCCTTTTGGTCCTTTGCTAGGTCTTCAAGTGAGCGTGTTCCACCAGCTCTTGCCCTGGCTATCTCTTTTAAAAGTTGGAAATCTATCGGCTGCTCGTACGTGCAGTACGTCGACATCATGAAATCCTGACGCTTCTTCAGTTTTTCAGATATCAGATAAGCATCAGGCATTCCTAGAACACCTCAGGGATGAAGAAGTACTTCTTCGCCGTATTCTCATCGATGAATCTCTTGTATACCCCCCCATTTACAATCACTTCCAATGCTGAGATGCAGTACTCTCTGAGTATATCTTTATCAGCAACTTCAGGATGGTTTATGAGCAGCTTCTCGGGCTCATTTAAAAGGTCAACATCGATCTTATCAGGCGCAATAGTACATGCCTTGTCTATCGCCTTTGCAATGTCGTTTGATTCTAGTAATTGATCCGCCTTCTTTGCCGAAAGTAGCCTCATGATGTCCTGAGCAACACCTTTCCCGTAACTCATTGTATCATATATTGAGTAGGAGACAGCTTTTGTGGCATGTCGCATGATGTCTTCTATGATCGTATCTATCTTCTTAAACGAGTCTCTTGGATCTTCTCCAAAATCGACCAGATCTGCCCTAATCTTGATTCTACCCCTAAGTGCTAGTTTGAGCCCGTCGCATGCCTCCTTTAATGTTGCTACATTCTTAGTACTCATCTCGATGCTCGAATAAGTGTGATCTATAGCTTTCTTGGCCCCCCATATACTGGCACCACTGTCGAGATTATCACAGTGTCTTGTATAGTCAACTGTCTTGCTCACTATTTGAGCTATCCACCAGGGGATAATTGTATCTCGACTGAGCAAGTCAATGTCCACCATCTTGACCTTCTCTTCAAGCGATTTTGAAGTGGCAGGGGTGTAGTGTGAGCTGAGATCATACTTGAATCTCTCTTTGAGCATGATCTCCTTTTCCATATTCTCCTCGGGAAGGTCCATATGTATCAGCTCCATACCGTCAAGAACAGATGCTGGTATCCTGTTGACGTGTGCAAAACCTTCCGGGTTTCCGGTTGAAATGAGCAAAATATCAACTGGTTGTTCGAGGTTGTACTCCTCCAAAATGACCTTTCTTTCTTCAAGGATGGTGTGCAATAGAACCTGAACGTTTGTTGGAATTGAGGGGAATTCATCGATGAAGAGTATACCACGGTTTGCATGAAAGACGCCTGTTCCTGTAAATGCCCTTGGGTCAGTCGGACTCACTCCGGCTCTTATGGCCTCGATATCTTTGAGTCCGAGGATCTTCGCATAATTTGTGTACTCGTTACCTTGAATACGTGAGAAACGTTCTTCTCCTGATATGAAATCGATTCCGAACTCTTCCACCGGGTCTTCAGATTCCGCACACCTTGGGCATAACTGCTCCTTGCCCCATTTTGGATCGTCATGATACGGACATCCCTTTATGACAGGGACAGGGGATAGTAATTTTGTGAGGGATCTGGCAAGCCTGGTCTTACCTGTACCTTCTTCTGAGACCAAGTAGGGATCAGCCCCGGACAAGATCGCTCGGATGATATCCTGTTTGGTCTCATCCCTTCCATCGATATCGGTAAGCATCACCTCACCATTTCTGATCTTCGTGAGAATTGACTGTCTAAGCTCATAAATTACCGGAATTGGTTGGTAACTTTCCAGATTAAAATCTTGGGTCTCGGTCATTTAAATCTAAAATAGATAATCTAACTCGAAAGACTTAATAATTCTCTTTTTAACGGACATGACCACAAAACCTTTTTTAGCATGTAGGAGTCATTTCTCTCTATGAGCATATTCAGAGCATATGATATCAGGGGAGTGTATGGTGAAGACCTGACTTCTGAGATTGCAGAGAATATCGGAAAGGCATATGGAACATATCTCGGTGGTGATATCGTTGTGGGGATGGACAACAGACTGAGTAATGAAGTCCTGAAAGAAGCTCTTATCAAAGGTTTAACCTCTACGGGTACGAATGTGACCGATGTGGGGATAGTTCCTTCACCTGTATTATACTTCGCTATAACACACCTTGAAAAAGACGGATGTATAATGGTCACTGCCTCTCATAATCCTCCTGAATACAACGGCTTTAAACTGAATCGCGGGAAACTGCCTCTCGTTGCAGACGAGATTCAGGAGTTGAAACACATAATTGACCGAGGGGAATTCAAGAAGGGAGAGGGAAAGGTATCTGAGTGCGATGTAACAACCCCTTATAAAGAGTACATCAAAGAACGCTTCAAATTTGGTAAAAGCCTAAAGGTCGTAATTGATGCAGGAAACGCAACTTGTGGAGATATAGGCCCCGAGATATTTACCGAACTTGGTTGCGATGTGACTCGGTTATACTGCGAGATGGATGGCACATTTCCGAATCATCAGCCCGATCCAACCGTAGAAGAGAACTTAGTGGACCTTAAAAAACTAGTCAAGGAGAAAGGTGCGGATATCGGTATCTCCTATGACGGAGACGGCGATAGAGTCCTCTTCGTTGACGATTTGGGCCACACTCTCAAAGGCGATCAGATAATGATGATCTACTCCCGTGATCTGTTAAAAGAAAAGAAGGGTGAGAAGATACTCTTCGAGGTCAAGTCTTCGCGCGCTCTCATCGAGGATATCAAGACCAGTGGTGGTGATCCCATTATGTGGAAAGTCGGTCACAGCTATATCAAGAAGAAGTTATCCGAAGACAATATTCTGCTCGGAGGAGAGACGAGTGGTCACTTCTTCTTTGCGGAAAATAACGGATTTGACGACGGCCTTTACGGGAGCGTCAAGATGGTACACATCCTTTCAAAGAGCGAGGGTAAGCTATCCGATA
>JAXHTN010000099.1:0-7515 GCA_034190145.1 Halobacteriota archaeon
GAATTGCCCAAGGTGAGATAGAATTCGCGCTTGGTTATACCGAACCCCAGGCTGGATCCGATCTTGTTGCACTGGATATTCGTGCCGAGGACAAGGGCGACTACTATCTGATGAACGGGCATCCTCTGGTGATGAGGTAAATCAGTTTACACCTGGCCAGGACGTATATGTAAAAGCAATCGGACTTGAACCAGGTTCGGACTACAAGATCTGGATACAAGATGATCCGGTAAACGAAAGTGATACATTGGTTGAGGGTGAAAATCCTGTAACGTCAGAAACACCAAAGATAGTGACTTCCGATAGCAGTGGAAATATCTCACCAACATCGATATGGTCTATACCGGAAGATGCTTCTGTTACACATCACGAGTATGATATTGTAATGGATAAAGAAGATGATGGGTCGAACACTGGTATATATAACTCTGATTCGGACGGTATTGATTCGGCTGATGTTTTTGGTTTTACCGCACCAGTTCCAGAGATTTCAAGCTTTGTTTTGGTTGGAGTTGGGATTTTTAGCTTTGTTGGATTGTTGAGGTGGAAAGGACAAAAAAGGGTTGATTAGGCCTGATTATTTGCAACATTAAAGGTAATAGCAGGATTCAAGGGTATTTGAGGCTTTCTTGACTTTACTACTTTTATTTCTAATTCTCACGACATCTGTAGTTCGACCGCGCCAAGTATGGTTGGTGAAACGATGTGTTGATCAACATTGCCTTTCAGCCTGCTTATAAAGTACCCCTTTTTCTTAGATCCGTGCGAAGATCTGATTTTTTGCAAATCTAAGTTTCATCTGCGGATTTACCCAAGATATTGAAGAACGAAAAGAGCGTCCCGACTAAAGATCAACTGCATTTCTGAAATTCTCGCCTGCATAGATGCAATCATCACCAAGCTCCTCTTCTATTCTCAAGAGCTGATTGTACTTTGCAAGTCTTTCGGATCTACATGGTGCTCCGGTCTTTATCTGCCCTGTCTTGAGGCCCACAACAAGATCAGCTATGAAATCATCCTCTGTCTCACCGCTTCTATGGCTTACCATAACGCCCCAACCTGCATCCTGTGAGATCTTGCAAGCCTCGATACTCTCACTTACACTTCCGATCTGATTAACCTTGAGAAGCAAGGAGTTGACTGCTTTCTTCCCGATTGCCACCTGTATCCTCTTTGGGTTCGTTACCAGTAGGTCGTCTCCTACTATCTGAACCTTCTCACCCACTGACGCCGTAAGCTTCGGATAGGTCTCCCAGTCATCCTGATCAAACGGATCTTCTATCGATACCAGTCCGTATTCGTCTATGAACTCGTTGTATAGTTCAACCATCTCATCTCCGGTCTTGACCATACTTCCGTCGTTGTCAGGGTTCTTAAAATCGAGATCGTATCTACCCTTCACATAAAATTCGGAGGCCGCAACATCCATACCAATCTTCATCATACCGGTGTAGCCTGCTTTATCGATTGCCTCTTTTAAAAGTTCCAATCCCTCTTTATTATCCTGAATGTTGGGTGCAAAACCACCCTCATCTCCCACATTAACCGCGTCCTGACCATACTTTGATTTGATGACACTTTTTAGGCTGTGGTATGTCTCAGCACCCAGGCGCATAGCTTCTCGGAAGTTTTCCGCACCTACCGGAAGAAGCATAAACTCCTGCATAGCAAGCCTATTTCCTGCATGCTGCCCCCCATTTAGAACATTGAAACTGGGGACAGGAAGAACAAACGATTTAACACCTGAAAGGTCTGCAATGTGCCTGTACAAAGGCTTATTCTCTGCTTTTGCTCCGGCCTTGCACGCAGCCATCGAGACTGCTAGAATTGCATTTGCACCGAGTTTACTCTTATTCTCGGTACCATCAAATTTTATCATTGCATCATCGATCTCCTTTTGTATCGTGCAATCCATCCCAATGACAATTCTTGATATATCTTTGTTGACGTTCTCCACGGCTTTGAGTACTCCCTTACCGGAGTATCTGGACTTGTCCGCATCCCTCAGTTCCAGGGCCTCATGCACACCGGTTGAAGCTCCACTAGGAACCATCGCTCTGAACAATCCATCTTTTGTATAAAGGTCAACCTCGACCGTTGGATTCCCCCTCGAGTCAAGTACTTCCCTTCCATGTATCCTCTCGATCTCAGTCATATCTACTACCCTCTAGCCATTCTTCAAACTTTTAGCTAATCTGTAAATGTCAGAATTATATAAATCAGTTTTGGCTGTTGCTACAGCCCAAAAATTGATCTCCACATCCAAGAGATTTAATATGATTTTCTTCTGACAGTGATCGGGATGATCCCTTTCTCCATCTCTAAGATTGCAATACCAATTGGATCGGATAAATCGGTATCAATTAACAAAGGTGCACCCATCGATATCTGCAAGGCCCGCGCACCTATTATCTTTGCTTTCTCAAACCTTGTGTACCTTCCTTCAAGATAAGCTTCCATCTACCACCTCTTCTTTTAAGTCACACTTTAAATAATGCCTGATCCCCAAATGATGTATCCATATTGCCTCACAACCTTGAAAAAGGTTGATATGGGGCTGCTGAGATTCGAACTCAGGTTACAGCGTCCCGAACGCCATAGGATGGACCAGGCTACCCTACAGCCCCTCATTGATAGGGTGCCAACGCATCCACGAGTTCTACGTGTGTAAGCACCATACGCCTACAGCAATAACGCTCTAGTCCCAAGTCGTCAAGAACGGTTTTGGGATCTTCATCCTTTACCCGTTCCTTGTACTCCTCATACACATTTGATATAACTTTCCCACAGGTAAAACACCGAACAGGAATCATTTAAATCACCTATACGACTTCTGGTTCTTTGCTCTGGCCCCTTTGCCTCCATACTTCTTGGGCTCCTTTTGTCTGTGATCCGAAACGAGTAAATTCCGGTCAGAACTCAGGAAAGCTTCTTTAATATCATTATCGTTAGTCCAATCGAAGAGGCCCTTTGCAATGGCGGTCCGTGTGGCATCTGCCTGACCCATGAATCCGCCGCCCATGACATTAACGTCAATATCTACCTCGCTTGAAACATCTCCTGCAAGGCACATCACTTCCAAAATCTTTTGCTTTACGGATTCCGGCTCTAATATTTCTAGCGGCTTCTTGTTGATGCGTACTTTTCCATTGCCTTTCCTAATAGTGGCTCTTGCAACTGCGGCTTTCTTCTTGCCACTTGTGTTTATGATCTTAACCATTTAGCCCCCAATCTTGTACTTAACTCGTCCAATCTTATGTATTTAACTGTCCCTAGACGGTTCATGTCTGCATTTGGTATCTTCTCAAATGAATGACCCTTAAATTCATCAGGGACTCCGATGTAAACCTTCAACCGAGCGAAAGCCTCTCTTCCCCTTAATCTCTTGAAAGGAAGCATACCTCTAACAGTTCGCTTTAAAATCTGATCCGGCATTCTGGGATAATAAGGCCCTTTTTCCGTAGATCCTTTGTCCCTCATCTGTTTATATTCTTTAAAGACAGCTACCTTGGATCCACTGACCACTGCCTTCTCTGCATTTATTATAATTATCTCCTCTCCTTCAAGCAGTCTTTTAGCAACCACTGACGAGAGCCTTCCCAATATCAAACCTTCTGCATCAATAATCATTAGGTCACCCAATAATCCTAATACCAGACCCCTTTGGGTTCTCTTCCATCAAGCTTTCAATACTATAACACTTGCCTTTTTCCTCAACCTTCTCCCTCGCGCTGAGACTAAAATCAAGAGCGGCAACGTTTATAGAGTGATCAATCGTACCAGATCCCAGGACTTTTCCTGCGACAATTACAGTCTCACCTTCGGTCGAATGCCTATTAATCCTGCTCAAATTGACCTCTGCGTAGTTCCTCGTCGGCTTTTCCAACCTCTTCGCAACATCTCTCCAGATAGGCGCCTCCTCCTCTCGAGATTTCGCTTTAAGGTTATCAACAAGACCGATCAGCCGGGGATTACTTTTTCTAGCAATTTTCCTTCTCATCTATGATCCCTCACCAGTTCAACTCCGTGTCGTCTCTCACTCAATGAGACATATACATTCACCTGACCCTACATTAAACTTTTCTAAACTGCATCACATTTAACTTCGTTGAGTGATCATGATTCAATAGTGATTCAGTGGTATATGGTTAAAATATGATCATGCTATTAATGTCTAATAATACTTTCCATAAATTTATAAAACATGGCAAACGAAGAGGAACTTTTAAATATAACCTTCTTGAAAAAGATGACAGGTAAATATAAGAAGGTTTCATAGTAGATGAGTTATCTACAAATTAACTTGGACTTTTACAATAGAGCAAAAATAGAGGAAATTTTATATGACAACGGAAGGTACATCGGATGAATCTGAGGTAGAGGATATCCAACACCTAGTGAGAATTGCTGGCACTGATCTTGATGGTACTAAGAGTGTCCAGTATTCGCTGACAGGACTTAAAGGTGTAGGTATACGAGTAAGTAGAGTGATAACAAAGGCTGCGAAAGTGGACCCGAATGAGATGATGGGACGCCTCTCAGAAGAGCAGGTGGACTCTCTGAAGAGTGTTATTGAGTCTATCGAAAAGAATTTACCCCTATGGATGCTCAACCGGAGAAGGGATTATTATACAGGTGAAGATATGCATATTGTAGGTGCGGATCTTCTACTATCACTAAGAGAAGACCTAAACGTTATGAAGAAGACCCGGAGTTATAAAGGTATAAGGCACGAAAGAGGTCACAAGGTTAGGGGTCAAAGGACAAAATCTACCGGTAGAAAAGGGACTGTTGTTGGTGTTAGTAGGAGAAAGGGCGCTTAGAGGAGTTGATATATTTGGGTTATCCTGGTAAATGTAAAAAGAATTATGATACGCCGGCGCATCCTTGGGTTGCACAGAGGATCAGTGATGAGGCAACACTTGTTAGAGATTATGGTTTAAGAAACAAAAGGGAAGTGTGGAAGGCAGAGAGTCAACTGAGAAGGTACAGGCGTGAGGCACGAAGACTTCTCGCGGAGAGTTATGCGGGGCAGCTAAGTAAGCATACGGAGCATGAGATCGAGACTTTCTTAAGTAGCCTGAAACGAAGAGGGATCCTGAAGGGGGATGCTGACCTTGACCACGTCCTCTCGCTCAGTATTAATAATATACTTGAAAGGAGATTGCAGACTCAGGTCTGCCGTCAAGGGCTTGCAAGGACAATGAAACAATCAAGACAGTTCATAGTCCACGGCCACATTATGGTTAACGGAAGGAAGATTACAGTTCCAAGTTATCTTGTTGACATAGAGAATGAATCGCTGCTCGAGTATTATGTCGGTTCTCCACTAACTGGTGATCATCCAGTGAAACCGGCGATCAACATTGAAGGGTGAATATAAATGTCAGATGGAAAATGGGGTGTAGTACACATTCACGCATCATTTAACAATACAATTATAACCATAACTGATCTTACCGGTGCTGAAACGATTGCTCGGGCATCTGGTGGGATGGTTGCAAAGGCTGCAAAAGATGAGAGTTCTCCATATACTGCTATGCAGATGGCCGCACAGGTGGCAGATAAGGCGATGGAGAAAGGAATCAATAAAGTTCATATTAAGGTAAGAGCACCCGGGGGAAACAGACAACGAAGCCCAGGTCCGGGAGCCCAGGCAGCTATTAGGGCACTTGCAAGGGCTGGCATGAGAATAGGGCGGATAGAAGACGTAACTCCGATACCCCATGATGGTACAAGATCTCGTGGTGGTAGGAGGGTCTGATGGATATTGAGATCATAGAACTGTCAGACACCAAAGGTAGATTCATATTATCCGATGTAACATCCGCATTTGCAAACGGAATTCGAAGAGCAATGCTCTCCGAAGTTCCTACACTAGCTATCGATCAGGTGAATTTTTACGAGAACACTTCAGTAATGTTCGATGAACAGATCGCCTCTCGCATGGGGCTTATCCCTATAAAAACCGACCTCGATAAGTATATAGCTCGCGAGGATTGCGAGTGTGAGGATGGTTGCCCACTCTGTCAAGTATTTATGACTCTAAGTGCGGAGAGCCCTGATGATGTACCCCCCACTCAGAAGACATCTTCAAGCATCGTTTGTTCGGGTGATCTTGTATCAAACGATCCAACAGCTGTCCCCACGTATGACAATATACCAATAATCAAACTTATAACGCTAAAGGAGAAGAACAGCATTTCACGCCAGAAGATAGTTTTGGAAGCAGTAGCTCGTCTTGGTAAAGGCAGCGAACATGCAAAGTGGCAGGCCGCTGTTGTATGTGGTTATAAAACCAAGCCAATAATTGAAATCGATGATTGTAATGGCTGTGAAAGATGCGTCGAAGTCTGTCCGAGGGATATACTAATGTATAGCAATAATGAACTCAGTGTAATAAATACAATTGAGTGTTCACAGTGCAAACTCTGTGAAGAAGCGTGTGACATTGGAGCTATAAAGATAAAGGATGATGATCGGTCTTTTATATTTGAATTCGAGACTGATGGTTCTATTCCAGCAAAGGAGATCGTGACTAGGGCTGTTGATGTTTTAAAGGACAAATCTGAACAGGTAATAGAATTTATTGAGTCTGAGCACTCAGTTTGATTTTTATTACCTCTAATTTTCTTTAAGATATTTCTATCAAATTAAACTTACAAAATCTCTCTTTTAACTTCCTAAATAATTATTACTTCAGACACCAGCATCGATACTATCAATCAAAGAATTTATATACAGCGGGATCTATGAGTATTCTGGAAAAATGACTGAAACTATAGAAGCTCTTATTCCTGGAGGAAGTGCAACTGCTGGTGCACCTATTGGACCTGCTTTGGGCCCGCTTGGTGTCAACATCAAACAGGTTGTTGATCAGATCAATGAGAAGACAAAAGACTTTAACGGTATGCAGGTCCCAGTCAAGATAATCATTGATGATAACAAGAACATTGAGATAGAAGTAGGAACGCCCCCCACATCTGCACTGATACTAACGGAGCTTGGAATTCAGAAGGGCTCAGGTACTCAGAACATTGACTTCGTGGGCGATCTCTCGTTTGATCAGATCCTAAAGATTGCGCGTATGAAGATCGACAGTATGCTATCAAATTCTATCAAAGATGCGGCGAAAGAAGTTATTGGCACATGTGTCTCTGTTGGTGTTAAGGTCGATGGATTGACGCCAAAAGAAGCACAAAAAGCTGTTGAGGATGGAAGATACGACGAAGCCATAAATCAAGGGGCTTAAGATGAATTCAATTCGCACTACATAATTGCATCTCTTCTCATCGTTTATTTTTTGTTTCACAAGTGGCACGTTAATGTTTAAAGCAAAACATTTATCAGAAATTCGACCGCAGTGAGATTACATAAAAAGGTGAGATGAATGACAAAGGGAAAAGTCGTTATAATAGGCGGAGGAGCCGCTGGGATTCCAATAGCGTCAACTATTCGATCGAAGGACAAGGATCGTGAGATCTGTATAATCTCGAAGGACACACATTGTTCGTA